>SKJB01000049.1 GCA_007116145.1 Limnochordia bacterium
CAATCGTTGCATAAAGATTCACTAACCTAACGAGACCTACAGATTGGGCGGTTACTCGTTGCGGGTCTCACTAATCGACAGATTGCCCAGCGGTTGTTTCTTTGTGCAGGAACAGTAAAGAATTACATTAGTGAAATCTATACGAAACTAGGTACGAATAATCGCACAAACGCAAGCATGCTGATTAAGCAGCTGATTGATCATGGATAAACGGGCCGGGGGTAAAAATCCCCGGTTTTTATTATGACTAAGTCTGTGACTAAAGTCACTTATCATATGACACGTTGGAGAGGTATACTAAAGCCATAAATCCAAACAGGGGGCGTCATCGATGGAAGGGCTCGATGGAATCGCTAAACAGAGCTTGATCTAATTCGGATCAAAATGTTAATGACAAAGTGATCACTCTATAGCCTAGGTATTTCTTTAGCAGTTTAAGTTAGATCCATCCATAAAAAGCAAAAAAAAAAAAAGACACTCTATCCAAAAAATGGTAAAATGAGGTTGACAAACCAAATACCATCTGGGGAGAGTGTCTAATGTGATCATATCATTAGTTCGTTGTCCTGCCAATAGTTATTTGCTAAAAAATTGGTTAAACTGTGTACAAGATAACTTAGATAAAATTGCCCTTAACGAAGAGATTCACAAGTTTCGCGAATATAAGATTGTGGCAGATTATACAGAGCACTGGATACGGATCCCTATACGTGTTCAAGAGAGCACAGGGGATGTCCATGCTCTTTGGCCTGCAGGTTTGCTTTATCGAAGAAAGTATCCTCTTGCTGTATATCTCTATGCTGTAGACCTCTACATATCCACAGACCTTAGTATGCGCAAGGTCGCTGAAGCAACTCGCAAAGAATTTGGTTTAGAAAAATTTAGTCACTCCACTGTTTCTCGCACTCTCAAAAAACTTCTCAACCTTATTTCTACGATATACTCAGTAGAAAACGATCTTCCACTTGAACTCCTTCGTACACTACTCACTGGTGTCAGGGAAAATCCTATGTATTGCTCTCAAAAACTAGCCTACGACATATTCGATAAATACCACTTAACAATCCTATAATCTGACTACAATGATATATTTCGCGCGCAAAAAAATAGCACAAGGGGTATTCCTGCACCAGGTTTCTCAGTATGATTGGATCAAAAGGAGGTGAATTTGTATGAAAGGTCTTGGTAATTGTCACTTAGAACCACTTTCTCTGGTCCGAATTCAGGATAATCCATTGCTAGATGTATCATTGACGAAAAATGATGTACAACGTTGCGTTCAAACTTTTAAACAGTATGGGATTCTAAGACCCTTGGTGCTTAGACGAACAGAAGATGGAGCGTATTCGATCATCAATGGTTCTTGTGAGTTAAAAGCATTACGACAGCTAAGGGTAGGCAAAACCGATGCTGTTGTTATTCATGGTATTAGTGCCCACCAAGCTCACAAACTATCCCTCTGCTTGTTATCCTTGCACAGTAGCCCAGATGCGTTATCTGAAGCATATTTAGTAACAGAATTATTACAGGAAACGTCTATGTCTCAATCGGATGTTGCCCTTCTGGTAGGCAAATCTATTAGTTGGGTTAGCAAAAGAGTTTCACTAGCGCAACGACTCACAGACTCCGTTCGTGCTATGGTTGCGGACAAGCTTCTATGTACTCGTACTGCACAAGAAATTGCGAAGCTACCACCAAAGTTACAATCGGAATTTGCTACTCGTGTCGTATCTGAATCCTTGCCTAAGTCCTCTGTAGAACGACTGGTTACAACCTACAACAAGTTAGAGACCAGCGATAGCCTTAAAAAGCAAATTGTAATTGATCCAAAAAATGCAATTCCGCACTGCAAGAAGATACTACAGCCTAAGCAAGCCGAAAGAAAGGGGGACCCTTCCCTCGTAATTGAAAAGCGGCTGTTATCCTGCTTACAGGTTTTAACAGATGTCACAAAAGAATTAGAACAGATATGGGCAACTGTACAGATCACAACAGAGGTTTATGGTCGATTAGAACAAGTCATAGCGACACTTTCTCATCTGCATATGCCAATACACTCATTTGCCCCGGGGCAAACCATGAAAGGAGAACACCATGCCAATTGATATCCAGGTTTATGAAAAAATCCGCAAGCTCTCTAATGAAGGGCATTCCAATAGGAAAATTGCAGAGATGCTAGGTTGTAGTCGTAACACCGTAAAAAAATACTGTAAAGGCTCATCTTTTCCAGAGCGAAAGCCAGAAATACAACGACGCGTAGCACCGCTAAGAGATACTGTATATCCCCAATTATTACACTATCTACAGATGAATCAGGAATTGCCAAGAAAACAAAAAATGTCTGGACATGAAATCTGGTTACGTTTACTTAAAGATGGGTATGCAATGTCGGAGTCTACGGTACGGTTATGGATTAGCCAAGAGAAAAACCAGGGGAAACAAGCTTTTGTCCCCTTAGAATTTGAACCAGGAGAAGTCATGCAAGTAGACTGGGGTACAGCTCATGCCTATATTGGTGGAGAACGTACTCTTATCCATTGCTTCTGTGCTGTGTTGCCATTTAGTTTTGGCTTATTTATGGCTGTTTTTCCCGATGAAACCACAGAATCTTTTCTTCATGGACACCTGCTTGCTTTTCGCTTCTTCTGTGGTATTCCAAAGGTTTGTCTCTATGATAATCTAAAAACAGCTGTGTTATCTGGAAGTGGAAAACATGCCGTTCCACAAGATAGGTTTTCTAAATTTGCTGCTCACTATGCATTTACAGCTAAGTTTTGTAACGTTGCAAGTGGTTGGGAAAAAGGAGCCGTAGAAAACGGTGTAAGTATTGCACGTAAAATCGCACTGTCTCCTATGCCTCATGTAGATACATGGGAAGAATTGCAACAACTCGTAACACAACGATGTCTCTCCTATTGTGAAAACCATAAGCTGAAACGCCGTAGTGTACCCATTAAAGAAGCTTTAGAAACGGAACGAAATAACTTGAATCCTATGCCACTTGCCGAACTAGATCCCTCAATCGTAGTACAAGCACTCGTCCATACGGATTCCACGTGTTCTTTCCAAACAAATCGCTACTCCGCTCCTGTTTCTTTAGCTGGAAAAACTGTTACTCTTCGAATAACTCCATTTAAGGTATACATTCTCTCTGACGGTAAAGAAGCTGCTTGTCATACTCGTAGTTATGCTAAACACCAAACCTTTTATATCCCAGAACACTACCTACCTTTACTCGAACAAAAACCAGGAGCTATTGATCATGCATCACCACTACGAAATGGTCAATGGCCTGAAGAAATCCAAGAGTTTCGAGCCAAGTACAAACATCCTGACCTAAATACTTGTCTAGTAGCTATTCTGCAACTCTTCCAAAAGCATTCTAGGGATCTTGTTCTAAAAGGTGTTCGTTGGGCAGCGCAGCAAAAGCAGTCGTCCTTTGAACTTGTTCAGTACTTCGTTGATATTAATGAAAATCCTTCTATTACTTTGGATCAAATAGAAATAAATACTATACCGCTCGATTCTTATGATACTCTTTTAGAAAGGAAGTAAACAGATGAATGAAACCAAGAGTACATTACATGAATTAGCAAAGGTCTTACGGTTACCTATATTGAGGAGTTATGACGAACATGTATCTAACGGAGCATCCTTTGAGGAGAACCTAATTCGTCTACTTCAAGTGGAGGTACTCGAAAGAAATCTACGAGGTATAGCTAGACGAACAAAAGCTGCAGGATTTCCTCAGCTTAAGACTCTCGATATGTTCGAATTTAATCGGCTACCAGGTCTAGATCCAAAGGTAGTGAAACAGCTTACAACAGGAGACTTCGTTAGACAAAAAACCAATGTAGTTGGTTATGGAAATTCAGGTATGGGAAAAACACATCTTATGATAGCAGTCGGAGTGGAGGTGATCCAGCGAGGGTATTCTGTTCGCTTTCGAAAAGTGGCAGACTTAATTGAAGAATTACAAGAAGCAAGAACCCATAACCGTCTATCTCAGGCTATGAAAACATGGGAGAAGGTAGACCTATTATGCTTGGACGAGCTAGGGTATCTAATGCTAGATCAACAAGCATCCAGCTTATTGTTTCAATTATTATCTAATCGCTATGAAGTAAAGAGTACCTATTTAACAACAAACTTTCCGTTCTCGAAATGGGTCGACTTCTTAGGCGATAAAACTCTTGCCACAGCTTTAATCGATCGCTTTGCACATAAGACTATATTCCTAAATATGAACGGTGATGTGAGCTACAGACTTGATGATGGTCTAAACAAAACCGGCTCTAAACGGTAACATCTTAATTACGGATCATCATTATGGGGATCAAAATCTAATAATCAGAAGGGATCATGTTATATTAATACATGGTTCCTTTTCTAATTCCCGATTCCAGCAATTGTCTTTAGGAAACCTGAGGAACCAGAATACTTATTGGTATTACACGCTACAGGAGGTCACTGGGATTTTCCAAAAGGGCATTCTGAGAACAACGAATCACCAATAGACACAGCCATTCGAGAAGTTTTGGAGGAGACCGGCTATAACGTTAAGATTATTCCTGGTTTTAGTGAGCAAATAGTATACTCTCTTAATATGGATACAAGAAAGATAGTTACATTTTATTTAGCCATTGAAGATATGAATGTGTTTTCTGGTGCTAAAAATCATTTAGAGATCTCACAAGTTCGTTGGTGTAATTATAAGCAAGCAAGGGATACACTTACGTATCAAAATTCTATTCTGCTGCTGACGCAAGCACACAAGTTTATTGAAGGTCCTATAAGACAAGTGGATCAATAGCTAAGTAGTTTTCTTATCAATCTAGTTGGAAAAAGTTAAGTTTTTCGTAGCATTAAGCGTCCTGCAAAATCTAGTTTTCATTAATAACGACGATGGCCTCAACGCATAACAAATAAGAGATTTGTGATGTTCACGAGAGTAAAAAAAAGAGAAGCTCCTATCTTCCGTTAGAAGATTGAGGCTTCAGATAGCTCCAGAGACTGAGAACATCATAAATCTCGTGTTGTACGAAACCACGCATAGCAGTCAGTTCTCTATG
>SKJB01000107.1 GCA_007116145.1 Limnochordia bacterium
ACGCCGCCAGCGTTCGTCCTGAGCCAGGATCAAACTCTCCGATAAATATTGTACGTTCACGCAAGGTGAACGACGATACTCAACTTAAGCTTAATCCGACTAGTGTTAAACACTGTCGTTTATTGATCTTCTATCTTCTGCTGTTTAGTTTTCAAAGTTCATTATAGATTGTGATACACTTTAGCACATCCACTAGAGAATATTATTCTAAACCCTATTGCAGAAAAAAGCAAGTTTTTCTTTACGCCTAGAAACATTAGCGACATTTATAAATTATATCACCTATCGAGGTATAATGCAAGTCTCTTTTTTTTATTTTCCCGAAATAACTCATTTATCCGTCCCAAGGCTGATAGTAAAACCTGCCTTAGTCGGTTAACCACAACACATAATAGTGTTATACTGATTACAGGAAGGGAAATTGGCACTAAATGTTTAATTAGTTATTACCCTATTAAAATTGAAAGGGGAACGATCATGATTCGTATATCTGCAACTAGTTTTTTCCCTATTATTATAATACTGTTTGGTTTTAATTACCTATTGTTTAATTTAGGTTTAGTTGCTATTACACCATGGCAAGCTATTTTAATGTATTGGCCATTTATCCTTGTATATTATTCGCTACAGATAATCGCCAATTACATTAGCAGACAGCGACGTGGACAATTGGTTTTTAAGACTGAAATACTCACATCATCACTCTTACTTTTTTTAGGAGTATACCTTTTGATCCCAAAATTTGGTTATAGCTTAGGTGTGTTGTCCTGGAATGTGATATGGCCAGTCATTCTTATTGTGCTTGGTGTTGGCGAGTTAGTTAGCCGAAAAAACATCTTATTTGACAGCTCAGCTAAGTCCCATCATTCACTCATAGGAGATGTTCACCGCGGAGGAGATTCATGGTTTGTCGAAGACATGTATATTCGTCATAGTATTGGTGAAGTCCACTTAGACCTTACAAAAGCAGTTATACCGAATAAGGAAGTTAAGTTAGATATTGGTGGATTAGTGGGTGAAGTTGTACTCTACCTCCCAGCTGACTTACCAATTACAGCTCAGTGTCACCTAGGTATTGGCGAAATTACTCTCTTTGATCAGCACCAAGAAGGATTTGTTAAATCCATTACTTTTGAGACACCTGATTACAAGGACGCACAGCGCAAACTAAACATTCATATACAGTGGAAAATTGGAGAAGTAAAGATCCGTCGTATAGGGTAAGGAGTGTCAGAATGTCAAACCTAAGATGGAAGTGGATTGGTTACCATATATATAGTAATCTATTAACGCTAGGGCTAACATTAGTCCTTTTACTAGTGTTTTTTTGGGCATCTGGAGAAATCCCTCTCTCCTCACTCGTACAGTTTGTTCTCGTTTCAATGGTGGGAGCAACCCTACTTGGTGCAATTTGTGGCTTTAAATTTTCTAAAAATCTGCGTAATCGACTAGAAGAAATAAGTATCGGTGCTAAGACATTGGCTTACGGCAATCTGAATTATCGTTTGCCTTTTAATGATGACAAGGAAATAGGTGATATTGCACTAGCGTTTAATGAAATGGCCAAACGATTAGAAGTCCAAGTAACTGCACTACAAAAACTCGCAGCAGAGAATCAGGATCTAGTTATTAAGACAAAATCAGCTGCAGTCACAGAGGAACGCCAACGGTTAGCGAGAGATTTACATGATTCAGTCAGTCAGGAGCTCTTTGCGATAACAATGACCGCAGCAACGACCGTTCGCCTCGTTGAACAGAACCCTGAGAAATGTAAAGGCCTAATTCTAAACATTGAACGTTCTGCATCAAAAGCGCAAGCAGAGATGCGGGCATTACTCCTACAACTCCGTCCAGCAACACTAGATGATCAATCCTTGATTAACGCTATTGCATCACTAGCTGAGGAACTTGAGGCTAAACACTCCTTATCCTGTGAGTTGCAGATAAACAGTATTGAATTACCGAACAACATTGAGAATCAAATCTACCGTGTATTACAGGAAGCAATATCAAACATCTTACGCCATGCTGAAGCAACTTTAGTCACGATAAAACTAAGTCAATCGAAAACTAGCGAACGAATCCAATTAGTTGTTGAAGACAATGGTAAAGGATTTAATAAAGAGCAGATACACAAAACATCCTATGGGTTACAATCAATTAGAGAACGAATCAGTGAGTTAGGAGGCACGGTAGATTGGGTTACCTATCCCGAGCAAGGAACTCGTATAGAAGTTCACATACCAATTATCAGTACGTCCACGAGAGACTTTTAGCCATTGGCATATATCATATATAATTTATAAAAATATGCAGGATTTTTTGCATACGCAGCGAAGTGTTATCCAGGGTGATCAAATGAGAAACTATCCAATTGGTGACTTTGCAAAAATTGCTGGGGTCACTACACAAACACTGCGAAATTGGCATAAAAGAGGTTCCTTTATACCAGCCTACGTTTCAGAGGGTGGAACCCGCTATTACAGTGAACAACAGGTGCGATTGATCCAAGGAAAAGCTAATCCCGATAGAGACAGAACAATAATTGGTTATTGTCGAGTTTCTAGCAATAAACAGAAAGTTGATTTACAGAGACAGGTTGAAACGATGCGTATGTACCTTGCAGCTTCTGGCACGCCTTTTGAAATCGTTGAAGATATAGGTAGTGGGATCAATTATTCGAAAAAAGGGCTTCGACAGCTAATTCTTCGCATTTGTAATGGCGAAGTTGCGAAAGTCGTTGTGCTCTATAAGGACAGACTATTACGTTTTGGCTTCGAGTTAGTTGAATACGTAGCAGAGCTACACGGTACTGAGATAGAAATTATAGACAACACCGAAAAAACACAGGAACAAGAGTTAGTTGAAGACCTAGTTCAGATTATCACCGAATTTAGCTGCAAGTTGCAAGGAAAGAGGGCGAACAAAACTAAACGCATGGTCAAGGAGTTGATTGCAGATGATTAAATCCTTTTGCGTTAAGCTTGTTCCCAATAACAACAGCAGACTCAGCTTTCAAAACAGCGGGTACAGCACGGAGATCGTTCGAAAATTCCTGGCCGACTCCCTGATTTACCTACAATTGGTGTTTAGCCCGACAAAACGATAGTTATGAACATGGTGGAAAATTCCTTAACGAGGTACTCTTAGTAAAGAGATAACCCAACTGAAGAAAACACCTGAATTTACCTGGTTAGGTGATGTTTCTTCTCAAATACCCAAACAAGATAGTAACAATGTAACAATGGGTTTTATCAACGACATGACAAGTTGAGACGTCTCCACAGACAGAAGCCTATCGCAGACCTAGGTTTAAAAACGTTAGCTGTATAAGTAATGGTATCGCGTTTGACAGAGCAGACATTTGTAAGAAATCAAAAAATTAGGGCGACTGCAAAGACGTGCTAGTCGCTACTACGAAGGCATCAAAAATGAAGGAGGTGAAAACCGCTGCAAGAGTAAACGACTTATAAAACTTGAAAATAAAATTCGTAACATTCACCAACGAATAACCAACGTATTATTAGGTTCTATTCATCAAATAACCACTACATTAACTGAATTGAATCCTAAAGCAATTGTGATTGAAGATCTAAATGTATCAGGAACGCTCAAAAACCGTCTCATAAGACGCACGCCAAAACAAACTAAGCCTCTGGCTTCCTTATTCGACCATATTATCGACGTTTTGGGTGCGTCAAGAGCACAGGTTACCTCTTCGCGAGGCTTTAGCAAATGCGATTCGACATGCCAAGTTTGGAGAGATTCGCAGAGAGTTCGAGTATAATTGTCGATGGAAGGGTATACCACTGATTATTGCTGACAAATTCTTTCCGTCTAGTAAAACATGCTCCTATTGTGGTCATGTGAAACAGCATCTTCGGTTACATGAGCGATTGTATTTCTGGGATAACTGTGGACACCAAATTGATCGAGACTATAACACAAGTCTTAATTTGAGGATGTTAGCAGTATAAGCATTTATTTGATCATGGGAGACAAGTAAATATGGTTCATAAGGGCATTGTGCTGTACCCTTGTGAATGATTTCTACCGATACGTTGGTCGGGAAGTGAAACCTAGGAAGAGTTATACCAAACGAAAGTAGTCGAGGTTTGACCAAATCGGACTCGTTGAACTAGGAAAAGAACATAAAATTTGCGGATAACAGTAGATTTTCTAAGTTTCTTGCAACGGATGAACGAGTGATGAAGAAACCAATTACTGTATTAGTGGTCGATGATCATGAAATGGTTCGTAAGGGTATTGTTAGCTATTTAGAAACAGAAGACGATATAGAGGTCTTAGGCGAGGCCGAAAACGGTCTCCAAGCAGTTGCATTCTGTCAAGATGGAAAGCCTGATGTAATTCTCATGGATCTACTAATGGATGGCATGGGCGGGGTTGAAGCCACTAGAATTATTAAAGAACAGATTCCCACTACCAACATTATAATCCTGACTAGCTTTATCGACGAAAAACAGATCTTCCCTGCGCTTGAAGCCGGAGCTTTGAGCTACTTATTAAAGACAGCCCGGGCAGAACATATCGCAGACGCTATTCGTATGGCAATTAAGGGAGAAGCTGTAATCGAGCCAAAGGTAGCATCTAGAATGTTAAATCGGATGCGCACGCAAGCACAACCTGCTCCGCCTCATCACAGTTTGACAAAGCGCGAACTAGAGATTCTTTTGCTCATCGGTGACGGGAAAACTAACCAGGAGATAGCTAGTATCCTTTTTATCGGTATAAAAACGGTTAAGACACATGTCTCTAATATCCTGAGCAAACTTGGAGTTGAAGATCGAACGCTAGCTGCAATTTATGTACATAAGAACAAACTCCTTTAGCTCATCCTTCCCAGGGAAGGTTTATCGGCCATGGATTGTTAGTTCTAATTACAACATTAGAGAACCTCGTAATCTGCGTATAAAAGCAGATTACGAGGTTCTCTAAACTTAATTCCAGGCAGTGAGCTACTCTCCCACCACGAGATGTGGCAGTACCATTGCCGCTAGAGGGCTTAACTTCTGTGTTCGGTATGGGAACAGGTGGATCCCCTCTGCCTTA
>SKJB01000116.1 GCA_007116145.1 Limnochordia bacterium
AGGAGTCTACTTAGCATTTGCTGACCGCCACTTTGATTTGCTGGATATTTATAACATAAAAGAGCTAACACGGTTAGCGGCTTTGAGAATTCCTAAAGATCCACGTGGGATAGTAGCTAGTGGTGATCTCTTATGGCTAGCCACTAGTGCAGGTCTCAAGGAAGTTGATTTGCAGCTCTTAACCCATAGTACGTTGGCAATAGATTGGGATACAGTCCCTCGCCATCTAATTGTGCATCCGAAATCGCTTTGGGTGTATGGAACAAACTCAAATAGCGTTTACGCCCTCAACACCAACGAGCAGATGATAGTTGAGTATGCTATACCTAATGCAGGCTTACTAGCTGTTGACGAAGAGGATCATTACGTAGCTGTGTTAACGGAAGCAAAAGATAAAATCTATATGATTGACATTGGTCATGGTGCACCTAGGCTCCGTAATCACTTCCATCTGCCGCAAACTGTTGCCGGTAGTGTTTCTGATATGGTATGGGTCGGAGGGTACTTATACGTGGCTGGTAATCAAACCATTGTCGTCTTAGATAACCAGGGAGCATTAGCCGATAGCATCGAATTAGATACTGCTGTGGATAAACTTCTAGTAGCCACCCTTTCTGCGGTAGAGCACGATCATGCCCACGGACATCACGACCACGGACATCACGACCACGAACATCATGATCACTGATAGACAGTATTGCTTACCCAATGGGAGTTCCTCCGTTGGGTTTTTCTCATATGTCGGCAACTTCTTTGAAAACTCCCGTCAACCAATCGGGATAAGCGAAGAGTTTATGGAATTTTTCGCAAAAAGTACACGGGTTGTGCAGGATTGTATAGGCTTATTCTCGAAAAAGTAAAGAAATAGTAAATGCCAAAATACCATTAGTCGTTTTTACTAAGGAGGAGGCCGCATGTTTAAAAAGGAATGCATAGCCATGATTTTAGCGGGAGGACAGGGTAGCCGTTTAGGGGTGCTAACCAAGCGAGTAGCAAAGCCAGCAGTACCCTTTGGTGGCAAATATCGGATTATTGATTTTCCCTTGAGCAACTGTGCAAATTCTGGGATAGATACGGTAGGTGTACTTACCCAATACCAGCCTCTGGCACTTAATGCCTACATTGGCATAGGTAGTCCATGGGACCTTGATCGGAAGCAGGGAGGGGTTGCTGTTTTACCTCCGTTTGTGCGCGCAAATGGCGGGGAGTGGTATAAGGGAACGGCTAACGCGGTGTATCAGAATATGGACTTTATAGAATCATACAATCCAGATTATGTCATAATTCTATCGGGAGATCATATCTATAAAATGGATTACGCAGCAATGCTTGATTATCATAAAGAAAGACAGGCTACAGCTACTATTGGTGTGATTGAAGTTTCGTGGGAAGAGACGAGTAGATTTGGAATTATGGAAGTTGATCAAGAAAATCTTATTACCAAATTTGTGGAAAAACCAGAGAATGCAGAGAGTAATCTAGCATCGATGGGCATATATATCTTTAATTGGGGTGTTTTAAAGCAATACTTAGAAGCAGATGAAGCGAATCCTGACTCGAGCAATGATTTTGGCAAGAACATTATTCCGACTCTTTTAGCGGATCAAGCAGCACTTTATGCGTATCCTTTTCAA
Organism: Limnochordia bacterium; assembly: GCA_007116145.1. Taxonomy (GTDB): domain Bacteria; phylum Bacillota; class Limnochordia; order Darwinibacteriales; family DTU012; genus CSBR16-88. The sequence continues at coordinate 1,635 of SKJB01000116.1, forward strand.
GGATACTGGAAGGATGTTGGAACGCTAGAGAGTTTGTGGGAAGCGAATATGGATTTATTAGATGAGAACACTAGTTTGGATTTGCATGATCGAAAATGGCGAATTTATTCTGTGAATCCGACGCAACCACCGCATTTTTTAGCCGATAGCTCGCAGGTTGTGGACTCATTGATTAACGAGGGTTGCGTTGTGTATGGGCAAGTAGACCATTCGGTATTATTTCCTGGAGTGCGAATCGGTCGAGGCAGTCGGATCATTGACTCGGTATTGATGCCAGATACAGTAGTGGGTGATAATGTCACAATTGCAAAGTCTATTATCGGTAGTGATGCTAGTATTGAAGATAATTGTCAAATCGGAGATATAGGTGGAGGTCGTCATGCGAAATTAACCATTGTCGGGGAAACGACTCATCTAGCGAAAGGCAGTCTAATACGTCCTAACATTGAGTAAAGGGAAGGAGTTGTGAAGGATGAAGGATGTTATGGGAATTATTAACCTAGTAGAACCTACGGAGCTGTTGAAGGATTTGACAAAACATCGAACCCTCGGTGCAGTACCTATTGGTGGACGATATCGATTGATTGATTTTGCGCTATCTAATTTAGTGAATGCAGGTATCCGTAATGTTGGGATCTTTGTGCAAGATCAATACCGAGCTTTAATGGATCATGTTGGGACTGGAATGGAATGGGATCTAGCGAGGCAACGAGATGGTTTGTTCATCCTACCTCCTGATAGTCGAGGGGAAAATGGAAATCATCAAGGTGACATTGATATTTTGTATCGTCACTATGATTATTTAGAGCGTTCCCGAGAGAAAACGGTGATCATGGCTGGGACCTCGATAATTTGTAATATGGACTATAAGAGGGTAGTGGCACATCATCAAGAAATCGATGCGGATGTTACAATTGTTTATAAACCGGATACCCAGTCAACTGTTCGTTGTACGGTATTAGACGTTGATGATAAAAGCAGGGTAACGAGTATCCGGGTGAATCCCCTCCACGCTAAAACACATAATATTTCCATGAAAATGTATATATTAAAGAAAGAGTTACTAATGGAGTTGCTTGATCAATGCATATCTCGCGGAGAAACGGATTTTGTTAAGGATGCTCTGATTAAAAACATAGACCGACTAAAGATTGTTGGTTATCCGTTTGATGGGTATATCATGAATATTACTTCGCTTTCAAGTTATTATCACGCTAGTATGGAATTGTTGGATCCTAGCGTCTGGCAGGAGTTATTCTTTCATGCTGGTCCGATTCATACAAAAGTTAAGAATGAATCCCCTGTTCACTATGGCCACCATGCAAAAGTAACCAATAGCCTGATTGCTAATGGCTGTATCATTGAGGGAACTGTTGAAAACAGTATTCTGTTTCGCGGAGTTCATGTGCAAAAAGGGGTGCACGTTAAGAATAGCATATTAATGCAAAAAAGTGATATTGGTAAAAATGCCACATTAGAGTATGTGATTTTAGATAAGGATGTTATAATTACAAAAGGAAAGAATCTACAAGGAGATCCCGATTATCCAATGGTTGTTGGTAAAAAAACTGTATTATAAGGGGTTGAGTTTGTTGAACGTATTATTCGCAGCATCAGAGTGTGTGCCTTTTATTAAGACGGGTGGTTTAGCGGATGTGATTGGTTCATTACCCAAGGAACTACATGGACTTGGTCTTGATGTGCGAGTTATTCTTCCCAAGTATAAGTGGATCGATATGGAGCGTTATGGACCGTTTGAATTGGTTGTAGAATTGACGATTAAAGTAGGTTGGCGTAACCAATATTGCGGTGTACAAAAGGTCGTTTATGAGGGTATCACGTATTATTTTATCGATAATGAATTCTATTTTGGACGTGACGGTATCTATGGGTTGCATGATGATGCCGAGCGGTTTGCCTTTTTTAATAAGGCTGTGCTTGCGGTTTTGCCAAGAATCGGTTTTTGTCCGAATGTGTTACACTTGCACGATTGGCAAACAGGCATGATGAGTCTCTTGCTGAAGGCCCAGTATAGTCATGATCCGTTTTATACGCAAATGAAAACAGTATTTACTATTCATAACCTCCAATATCAGGGTGTTTTTCCGAAGTCTGTTTTGTCAGACCTTTTCGACCTTAGCAGTGCCTATTTTCATCCGCAAGGTGTAGAGTTTTATAACAACGTTAATTACCTAAAAGCAGGTCTCGTGTATTCAGGTGCCATTACGACGGTTAGTGAGACCTATGCGAATGAAATACAAGTGCCCTTTTATGGTGAGGAGTTAGATGGGTTGCTACAAAGCCGTAGCAGTGATCTATATGGAATTGTTAATGGGATCGATTATGATACATATAATCCTGATGGAGATCCCCATATCTATAAGTTTTATAGTGAAAAGCGACTACGTAACAAAGTTGATAATAAACTACGGTTGCAACGGCAATTAGGGCTCCCTGAGGACCGGAAGGTACCGATGATAGCAATGATCACGCGCCTAACCAATCAAAAGGGTCTTGATTTAGTGGAGCGTGTTCTTACTGATATTGTTGCCCAGGATGTGCAATTTGTTCTGCTAGGAACGGGTGATAGGAAGTATGAGGAAATGTTTGCCCAAGCTGCTTGGCATTTTCCCGATAGAGTTAGTGCTAATATTCTTTTTGATAACACCTTAGCTCACCGCATCTATGCCGCTGCTGACTTGTTTTTAATGCCATCGCGATTTGAACCGTGTGGATTGTCGCAGTTAATCGCTATGCGTTACGGTTGTTTGCCGATTGTGCGGGAAACGGGTGGATTAAAAGATACAGTGATTCCTTATAACGAAGAGACAAAAACCGGATATGGTTTTTCATTTACTAACTACAATGCACATGATATGCTATACACTATTAATCGCGCTTTAGAATTCTATCGTAATAAGCCCATATGGAATCAGTTGCGTAAATCAGCCATGAAACAAGATTTTAGTTGGCATAATTCTGCGAAGCGTTATCTAGAATTATACAAAAAACTCTTAACACCTGCAAGGAGTAAAGAGCATGAATAACTGGAAGTCGTCACCCTATAGCGATTATGATCGATACTTATTTCACGAAGGAAATCATTATCGAAGTTACCAAATGCTGGGTTCACATTGCGTTTGTGAAGACGGTATTGATGGCGTGCGTTTTGCTCTCTGGGCACCTCGAGCCCAGAGAGTGCAGCTTGTCGGTTCCTTCAACGAGTGGATAGGGCACGAATACGAGATGACTCGTCTGGATTCAGGGATTTGGGTGCTTTTTGTAGCGGGTCTAAACGCTGGGGTGATGTACAAGTATGCGATAACGGACCACAGGGGTCAAGTTCAATTGAAGTCAGATCCCTATGGTTTTTACGCCCAATTACGGCCTGCAACAGCATCAATAGTATATGACATTCAGGGATATTGTTGGCAGGATGGCAAATGGCAAATAGAAAAACAAGACTATAATAGCTATGAAAACCCAATGCTAATTTATGAAGTTCATATCGGTTCTTGGAAGTTAAAAGAAAATAAAGAGTTTCTTACGTATCGAGATTTAGCTGATGATTTGGTAGACTATGTGGCGGATATGGGTTATACGCACATTGAACTCATGCCAATACTAGAGCATCCGTATGATGGATCCTGGGGATACCAAACTACGGGTTTTTTTGCTGCAACGAGTCGTTATGGTGAACCTAAGGATCTGATGTATTTTGTGGATCGAGCCCATCAAAAAGGTATCGGTGTCCTCTTAGATTGGGTACCTAGTCACTTTTGTAAAGATGATCATGGGTTACGGTTATTTGATGGTACCTGTACCTATGAATACGAAGATGCAATAAAGGGTGAGAATCTCGGTTGGGGCACCTCTAACTTTGATTTAGGACGGCCAGAGGTACAGAGTTTTTTAATTTCTAATGCATTCTATTGGTTTGATGTCTATCATATTGATGGATTACGGGTCGATGCTGTTGCTAATGTGTTATACTTAGACTATGGGCGAGAACCTGGGCAGTGGCAACCGAACGAATATGGTGGTCGGGAAAAAATTGAAGGGGTGGATTTTCTAAAAAAATTAAACACGGCTCTGTTTAAGGCTTTTAAGAATCCTTTGGTGATTGCTGAGGAATCAACCTCCTGGGCACTTGTGTCGTCTCCCACTTATGTTGGGGGATTAGGGTTTAACTACAAATGGAATATGGGTTGGATGAATGATATTCTCCAGTATATGGAGCTTGATCCTATATATCGCCAATACAATCATAATCTAATCACATTTTCATTGATGTACGCATTTAGTGAAAACTTTGTGCTGCCTTTGTCCCATGATGAAGTGGTGCATGGTAAGAAATCTTTAATTAGCAAAATGCCTGGTGACTATTGGCAGAAGTTTGCTGGACTAAGAGCTTTCTATGGATATATGATGGCTCACCCTGGCAAAAAGTTGTTGTTTATGGGTCAAGAGTTCGGTCAGTTTATTGAGTGGCAATATAAGGATAGCTTGGATTGGCACCTATTGGAGTACCCAATGCATAAAATGATGTTAGAGTATGTTAGAGCGTTAAACCACAACTACCTGAAGGAACCTTGTTTATGGGAATTGGATCATACGTGGGAGGGATTTCAGTGGATTGATGCTAATGATCATACCCAGAGTATTATTTCCTTTTTGCGCAAAGGGAAGAACAGTGATGAGTTTTTAGTTGTAATCTCCAATTTTACGCCTGAGGTGCGCTATGATTACCGCGTAGGAGTACCAAATAGGGGTGGATATACATGTATCTTTAACAGTGATCAGGATATCTATGGGGGATCCGGTCAGGATAATGCAACAGTGCTTTATGCACAAGAGGAACCACGACATAACTTTCCTTTTAGTCTATTACTAAAAGTACCCCCATTAGCTACCGTGTATCTGAAATGGAAGAAGTAAGTAGTGTTTTTTTGTACCCACAATTGGAGGAATTCGTTATGAAGAGTATTACAAAGGATGAATTTATGCAAGCATTAGAGACAAAAGCACAGCGAATGTTCGGTCGAACCATGAGGACAGCTTCGAAAAGTCAAATCTATCGTAGTGTCGCTCTCGTTGTGCGCGATTTAGTGATGGAGAGATGGGCCTATGGGCGAGAATTATACCATGAATCTTCCTCGCGTCAGTTATGTTACTTGTCCATGGAGTTCTTAATGGGACGAGCTTTAGGCAACAATCTGCTTAATCTAGAAATTGAGGATGTACTGCAAAGTGTCTGTGTGGATCTCGAAGTAGATTTGGAGGATATTCGCAACGAAGAACCTGATGCAGGGCTTGGTAATGGAGGGTTAGGGCGATTAGCAGCCTGTTTTCTAGATTCTCTTTCAACGCTCGGCTTGCCGGCACACGGATGTGGAATCCGGTATGAGTATGGTTTATTCAAGCAAAAAATTATTGATGGTTATCAAATTGAGTTGCCCGATTCTTGGCTAGAAGATGGAAATGTTTGGGAAGTAGCCGTACCAGAGGAGACAGAGGTTGTAAAGTTTGGTGGTTACGTAGAACGAGTACAACAAGGGAAAAAGGTGCGATACAAACATAGAGGATATCAATCCGTTAAAGCTGTTCCCTATGAAGTTCCGGTGCTAGGCTACCAGTCACCTCTTGTTAACTCATTACGGCTCTGGGCAGCCCGTGCTACCACACACTTAGATATGAGTTTGTTTGGTCAGGGGAAATACATGCATGCTTTGGAAGAAAAAGAGTTAGCAGAGGTGATTTCCAAGCTTCTCTACCCTGAAGATACTCATCCCGAGGGAAAAGCGCTTCGTCTCAAGCAGCAGTACTTTTTTGTTTCTGCGAGCATCCAAAGTGTTGTTCGTAATTTCAAGTTAGAGGGCCATGCGATTCATGATTTTGCTTGTAAGCGAGTCATTCAAATCAATGATACGCACCCAGCCCTCGCGATTCCTGAGTTGATGCGTATTCTCATGGATCAAGAGGGTCTTGGATGGGAAGAAGCTTGGGAAATAACCACAAAAACGTTTGCCTACACCAATCATACGGTGATGGAGGAAGCGTTAGAGAAATGGCCAGAGCAAATATTCCAGGAATTACTACCGCGCTTATGGCAAATCGTTTATGAAATCAATGAACGTTTTTGCAAGGATTTATGGGCGAAATATCCAGGGGATTGGGATCGAATTGCTTCTATGGCGATTATTGGAGATAAGCAGGTTAAAATGGCTCATCTTTGTATCGTTGGTTCTTTTTCTGTCAATGGAGTAGCCCAATTACATGCCAGTATTTTAAAGGAGATGGTCTTTAATCAATTTTTTCAAGTTTTCCCAGAGAAATTTAAAGGGATTACCAATGGAGTTACCTTCCGAAGATTTCTGCTTAAGGCTAATCCTGATTTGTCGGCTCTGATTACGGAGAAAATTGGTGGTCAATGGATTTTGGATTCAGTGAAGCTAAAAGAGTTTGCAGCCTATGCGAAGGATCCAGAAGTCTGTCAACGCGTAGCTGACATTCGCTTAGTGAATAAGAAGCGATTAGCAGCGTATATCCTAGATCATAATAATATCGTTGTCGATCCCCATTCTATTTACGATGTTCAGATTAAGCGACTCCATGAGTATAAGCGACAGTTGCTAAATGTGTTTCACATCATTCACTTATATAATAAATTGTTAGAAAACCCTGGACTGGAAATGCAACCTCGTACCTTTATTTTTGCAGCGAAAGCTGCACCGGGATATCGCATGGCAAAGCTGATTATTAAGCTTATTCATAGTGTAGGACAGACAATTAATTCCGATAAACGGATTAATGATCGGCTAAAGGTAGTTTTTTTAGAAAACTACCGCGTCTCATTAGCAGAGTTAATTATTCCTGCCACGGATGTTAGTGAACAAATATCGACAGCAGGTAAAGAAGCATCTGGAACAGGAAACATGAAATTTATGTTAAACGGAGCTTTAACCATTGGTACCTTAGATGGGGCGAATGTGGAGATTGAGGAGGAAGTAGGGGCTGAGAACATTTTCATCTTTGGTCTAACTTCTGCTCTAGTGAATCGCTACTATCAACGAGGTGACTATGATCCGCTTGCGATCTATCACAATAATTCTGCCCTAAAGCAGGTGCTAGACCAACTTGTTAACGGCTTTTTCAATTTTGAACAGCAAGATATGTTTCGCGAAATCTATCATGGCCTGCTCTATGGAAATGGTGGAATGGCCGATCCATATTTTCTTTTAAAGGATTTCGCTGAGTATTGTGAGGCCCATGATAGAATTAATACTAACTATGGAAATTCGGATTCATGGTGGGAAAAGTCGATCATAAATATCGCCCATGCAGGTCGCTTTTCGAGCGATCGAACCATTAGTGAGTATAACGAACAGATATGGAAGTTAAACAAAGTAGCGGCGAAATAAAGGAATGGGTGTTACTACACTGCTGCATAGAGGGCGCAGTGTGCTCGAGATAGTTTGGAGAAAGGGTTACGAGGAGGATTACAATGCTTAAGCTAGTACTGATAATGTTACTGTTGGTCTTGGATGTACTATCTGTGAGTGCGGGTAGTGGCTCCGAATTACTATTAGCTGGATTTGATGAGGATCCAATCGTGTCCATGTTTAACTATAACCACGAACGCGATGAGTTACATGTACGTCTTGTTGACCAAGGATATCGGAGTGGGCAGGCCATTGAGTTTACCTGGAAAGTTAGTGAGACTCAGGCTGCTGTGGGGATTCGACCTACAGGTGAAAATGTCTGGGATGGAAGTTTGTATGAATTACTTACATTCTGGGTTCAAGGAGATGGCAGCGTATTTCGGTATCGGGTCGAGATCACCGATGCTTCAGGGGAGCGTTTTGAGTTTGTTGGTCAGATCGATCACAAGGGTTGGGAACAAATCACTGTGCCATTTACTGCTTTTCAGTCGCGGAGTTGGCAGCCAGGCGATGCGAATGTAAATCAAATATTGGATTGGCCTTGGCGTGATGTGCGATTTGTGGCCCTCAGTGGAGGGGGACAGATTTTGTTAGATCAGTTTGCTTTTGCTAGTACGAAACAGGTTAGAGAGGAACCTCAGATTTCACTACTACAGACTAGCCAAAATGGATATCGTAGTAAATTGTATCCAAGTGATTGGTATCCTGGTTTTGCTGATGCAGAGGGACGATTCCTTCATGATTTTTCCTATGCAGGCTATCGAATGGGCGAAGCGCCGATTCCTAGAGAGATTCCAGGGACAATTGTCGATGTTACGAAGGACCCATATAGGATTGATAACACAGGTACAGCCGATGTTACTCGCCAGTTACAGCGAGCGATTAGTGATGTGGGATTAGCTGGGGGTGGGGTAGTCTATCTCCCTGCGGGGGTGTATCGTGTTAAGCCGTTACCTTACCTGAACTTTGCGTTGTGGATTAGTCAGAGTGGAGTGGTTGTGCGAGGGGATGGAGTCGATCAAACCTTTATTTTTAACGACGAAACGAATATGCGTAGCAAGAATATTATTTATGCTGGTCCGCTGCAAGGTGTGAGTTCGTCAGCGCAAGGAGGGTGGAACCAGATCGGTTCAGAGGTGCCCATAACGCAGGACCTTTTAGAACCAACTACCCAAATACCATTAGCGGATGTGTCAAGCTTTGCAGTTGGGGATTGGATAGTAGTGTATAGCCGTGTGACAAGCGAGTTCATAGCATCACACGACATGGCTGGTTGGTGGGATGGAATGGTAGGTAATATCGGACCTACATTTTATCGCCAAATTGTTGCCATTGATAAAGCGGCTAGTACAATCTCCATTGATATTCCTACTCGCTACTATCTCAAAACTCAAGACAAAGCCAGCGTATTTAAAGCGACTGCTCCTATACGAGAAATAGGGATTGAAGATTTATCGATTGGAAATAGAGAAAATCCGAAACCGGGATGGGGAGAAGAAGACTATGCAATCGCTGGTACAGGATCTTATGACGCACACAACAGTTACATGGTGCGATTTTGTAATGTTGTAGACTCTTGGGCACTGCGAGTCAATAGCTATCGGCCAGCCGTTAACACAAAGCAACTCCACTTGTTATCGAATGGCTTTCATCTCTACCAGAGTCGCAATGTGTCAATTGTCAACACTCATGTGAGCTATCCCCAATACCGTGGTGGAGGCGGCAATGGCTATCTCTATCGTATTGATGGCAATGAGAACCTCATTCAAGATGCATTCGCTGTAGGCGGCCGCCACAATTATTCATTTTCACGCATGATGTCCAACGGAAATGTATTACATCGAGTATCGTCGATCGCTCCATCGTTGGTGTTGGATTTTCACATGCATCTATCCATGGCTAACCTGCTAGACGGAACACTGTTAGATGGCGATATCATTGAAGCGCGCATCCGTCCTTATGGTGGAACACAATTACATGGTGCAACCACCAGCCAGTCCGTGTTCTATAATACCACAGGGATACGTCCATTCCGGCAACGAGCAGAAGTCATTGATTCCCGCCAAAGTGGGTATGGATATGTGATTGGTACCCAGGGTGCGGTGCATGGTGTAGTAACTCGACCGACAGTCGATCATAACAGAGACACCAGTCCAGAAGATTGGGTGGAAGCAGTAGCTCTCGGTGCAGCATTAGAGCCTCTATCATTATATGAGGATCAACTCGCAAGACGGTTAGAGCGACGATTCACCGAACTACTTACGATTAAAGTTGATGGCTCACCGATTTTGCCGTTTCTAGCTGGACGTTCAGAGTATGATGTGACTGTAACAGCTGGAGCTGAAATTCCACAAATTAGTGCTCGTTCATTGCAACAGGATGTAGTGATCACCATAGTAGATGCCAAGAGCCTGCCTGGAACAACCAAGATTCATGTAACCTCCGCAGATGGCATGTATACCCAAGTGTACCAGGTTCATTTTTGGGGGAAAGAGGGTTGGGATTAGTCGATGCGTTATCCAGTGAATTCCACAGATCCAGCGATAGATCCAGTAACAGAGCTATTAGTAACAAGTGTGTTAGATCTTATTGCTGAACGTAAACTGGCAGGTAAGCGAGAGTTAGCAGCTACATTGAGTACCATGGCTGATTGGTTGAGTGAACGTACGCATTTAAACCTTTCTGAACGGCACATTCAGATTCTCATGAAAACCTTAGCCGATGCAGGTCTGGTAACGGTGGGGGGGAGTGGAATTGGGTTGCCAAATACCTATGATACCACAGAGAAAAGCATGGGTCCAGAAGCATTCTGGACGCAAGTTGATGCTTTGCTAATGGTGTGGCAACACCCAAGCCGCAAGAGTATGGGTCTAACAAAATAGCTATTTTAGTGAGGAGAGCCTGTAGTGTATGTCTGATTTATCAATTACATTGCTAGAGTGGTATGATCGGAACAAGCGTGATCTACCTTGGCGAAAAAGTGAGGATCCATATCGGGTTTGGGTTTCGGAAATCATGTTACAGCAAACGCGAGTGGAAGCTGTGGTTGCTAAGTATTTAGCATTTATCGCAGCGTTTCCAACTGTAGAAAGCTTAGCCCAGGCTGAAGAAAATGCAGTAATGACTCTATGGCAGGGGTTAGGATACTATCGTAGAGCCCATAACTTGTGGAATGCGGCTAAAATTCTCTGTCAGGAATACCAGGGAGAGTTTCCAACAGACTATGCGATGTTTCTCGGGTTGCCTGGTGTTGGTGAATACACAGCGAATGCAGTGTTTAGTATAGTCTATCAAGAGCCACGTGTTGCAATGGATGGGAACCTGCTACGTGTTGCAGCCCGATTAAAGGTAGAGCATGGTAGCATTAGCCAGATGCCTGTTAAAAAAGGTTTAGGCAGGTATCTGGCTTTACGTTTAGCGGTGAATCGACCAGGCGATTTTAATCAAGCCTTGATGGATTTAGCATCTAGTGTTTGCGTACCCAAAAAACCTCGCTGTCTGAAGTGCCCAATACGCTCATATTGCCTTGGATATGCGCTAGGTGTAGCCCATACACTGCCAGTTAAGAAAGGGATTACCAATGTTTCCATAGTGCCCGTTTCGATTTTCTGGTGTGAAAACCAAGCGAAGCAGATATTATTGCGCCGCCGAAAAAAAGGAGGGTTTTTGCAGGGCTTGTGGGAGTTGCCGTGGGAAGAACAAAATCCAACGGCTACGGTCGCCGAAGCCGTTGCGAATTACGGACGAACGGAGCCAGAGGTATTTCATCATACCTATACCTTTAGTCATAAGCAATGGTTAATGTCCATTCGGAGACAAATGGTGGACGAGAGTATCCGTTTAGACTTTCGCAATGGGGAAGACGTGGAGTATAGCTGGGTAGCTTTTGAGCAACTCGCTGATTATCCCATGTCTACGGTTTTTCGGGAGGTAATAAACCTAAAGGTTCTAGTTTCATGATCAAGAATGCAGCCAATCCAATTTTCAATAAGTCTAAGATCATAAAAGGTGCAACCCCAGCCATAAAGGCTTGTTTTGCTGGTAAACCTAATACCACCATTAGCCCCACCGTTCCAGTTGCATAAACGAGTAGCAAACCAGCGGTTAAAACGATCACGATCGGAAGAGCTTTGCGTGGTCTATACTTCGTTGCTAACCATCCGATCAGCATAGCACTCAATACGAACCCCCAGAGAAAGCCTGCTGTATGTCCAAAAAGAGCACCAATTCCACCAAGTCGATTGGCAAAAACGGGTAGACCTATCGCGCCGAGCAATAAGTAAACGAGCTGACTCAATGCGCCATATTTACTTCCTAGTGCAAAGCCAGCCATGGTCGTAAAGGTGACTTGAAGCGTAAAGGGTACAGGTGTAAAGGGAAGAGGAAAGGAAATAAATGCTCCAATAGCCGTTAAGGCTGCAAAAAGTCCAATAAAACTAAGTCTATGCCCTGACGTTTTTGTCATAAAAACACCTCATAGGTAAATTTAGGTTCCGTTAGAGTCGAACAGAGACATCAGCAGCCCACAGTTTCTCTAACTGACCGGTTGATCGTTTAATTACAAGACTTCCATCATCAAGAATGTCCACCGCTTTACCGTAAGATTCTCCTGCTTTTGTGAGGATCTTTACTTCTTTTCCGAGTAGACAAGAATTTGCCTTAACGTTTGCTATAAGATCAGTCAACATACCGTTTTGTAAGCGTAAATATTGCTTTTCTACGGTTTCTAGCACTCGCACAAAAACAGCTTTGAGATTTACTTCTTTACCAGTTTCTAGTTGCATGGACGTAGCGATTTCTTGCACTTGCTCTGGCCAATCTTTAGCCGTTTGGTTAACGTTTAACCCGATACCCAAAATAAGATAATGAATTGCTTCAGGATCTGCACGCAATTCGGTGAGAATTCCACAAATTTTCTTCGTACCCACGAATATGTCGTTAGGCCATTTAATCTCGGCAGCTATGTGATAGTCATTGCGGAGCACCTCAATCATAACAATTGCTGCGAGCAAGGTTAGCTTTGATGCTTCTTGCGGTGGTAGATTAGGTTTTAGATAGATTGATAAGTAAAGTCCACCCTCCCCAGAGTACCACTCGCGACCGCGCCGGCCTCGCCCTTGTGTCTGTACTTGCGCCACGACTGTCAATCCTTCAGCGGCACCCTTTTTTACCATGTCTTTGGCTACGTCATTTGTCGAGGAAACGGTCGTAGGAGTTACGATTTCTTGTCCGATAAACTGTGTATGTAAATTGAGTCGCATTTCCCCAGGAGTCAGCTGATTCGGAGTTGACACCAGACGATAACCTAGTCGAGGGGTCGCTTCAATTTCATAGCCTAGTGATCGTAGTGCTTCAATCTGTTTCCAGATTGCGTTACGGCTAACCCCTAAGCGTTTGCTTAAGTTTTCGCCAGATATGTAACCCTCTTGGGTGTGTAACTGTTTAATAATTTCTTGGTTTATTGTAGTCATTTTTTCACCTCCAGCATCTACTGTACAAAATTTCAGGATGTTTGTCAACCGAAAAATTTAGGTGGTTGACAATGAAGCGCGAATTCGAGCTAGACGTACATCTGTTTTCCAGTAGATTCCTTTGAGTAAAAACAAATAAAAAAGTAGATTATTGCAGGTAAATTACAGTGAGTGCCGAATTTACATTAGTGGTTTTACTTAAAGAAGAGGAGTTGTTTGGAGTATGCATAAGAATTATGAAGGTGTATATCTTGGCAATTAAAGGTGCACCTCAATTTGAGCAGGATACTTTTCAGGGTGAAAAGTTGGATTTACTAAGGGTGTTAGAGGTTTTAAAACGGAAATGGTTATGGGTTTTACTGGCGGTTGCCGTGGCAGTTGCCAGTGCAGGTTTGGTGAGTTTCTTAACACCTCCCATGTATGAAACAACGGTACAGCTCCTTATTGATGAACCGAGTAGTCTAAGCAGTAGTATGTTTTTTATGCCTACGGATCAATCTGATCGCTTAGAGAATAGGATTCAGATCATTCATAGTCCTTTAGTACTAGATCGAGCTGTTACTTTACTTACTAACGCTGGATATCCAGAGGCTGGTTTCGATATCGATAAGCGACTGACAACGCGCATTGTGCCAAGGACAGATGTGATAGAAATTGATGTTAAGGCAAGTAGTGCCGTTTTTGCCATGCAAGGGGCGAATGCTGTCGCCAAAGCGTACCAGTTTTTTTCCGAAGAAGGAGCAAAAGAGCAGGCACTACGCATACAGTCATTTCTGGTTGCTCAAGTGGAACAAGCGAGAGAAACAGTTGAACGCGCTGAAATGGCAGTACGAGACTACCAACAAAGTATTGGTGTAATTTTTTTAACGAGCGAAGAAGCGAAGTTGAATCAGTTTATAATTAACCTCGAACTGCAGAAGATGACGACAGAAATTAGTTTGCAAGAGCACAGTCTCCGACTCAATTATATAGAAGAGAGATTAGCCCAGGCTCGTGTAGATTTGCCATACCAAAAGTCTCTGGCAACGGAACTTGTAATCACTGAGTTACAGCAGCGCTTAGCGATGCTAGAAGCAACACGAGTAGAATATTTGAGTCGCGGTTTAGAAGGTTCACCTGAAATACGCGCAGTAGAGAATCATATAACCAATATGGAGGTGCAAATTCAGGCTTACCTGCGTCAGTTAACGGCACAAGGTACGGATACACGAAATCCTCTATCCACATATGGAGAGTTAATCAATGAACAAATACTGTTAAGTGCAGGTATTATGGGGTATCAAGATAGACTAAATCACATTGACGAGACAATTGGGATCTACCAGCAAGAGCTTTGGTTATTATCGGAAAAGGCGTTTGAGTATGCGCAGCTTGAACGTGATGTTAGTATCAGCAATAAGGCCTATGCAATGCTAAGTGATGAACTGGTGCGGTCACGCATCTCTGTGGAACGTGAAGTGGGAGATGTGCACATTATTCGTTGGGCTGTTTTGCCTGAAAGCCCGTATAAACCAAGAATCCCCCTTAATCTAGCCATTGCACTAATCCTGGGTCTATTTGTGGGAACAGGTTCGGTCTTTGTTGGAGAATATCTTGATAATACGATAAAAGAGCGAAGTCAATTAGAACAATTAGGTCTTCCCTTATTAGGCATTATACCTAAAGTTAAGAAAAATAAGCAAGATACGGGAACAACGCTCTTGTTAGAGCATAGTGATGCTACAGATCCCTTAGCGATTGCCTACATTCGCGTCGAAAGTAATCTACGTTTAGCAAGCTATGAGAAAAAGCCGCAAGTAATACTAGCTACTAGTGCTGTCCCCAGTGAAGGCAAATCGACAACGATTCTTAATTTTGCGTATATCTTAGCACACTCCGGACAAAAAGTACTACTCCTTGACGCGGATTTGCGTAAGCCTGTGGTTCATAAAGCATTGCATCAACTGCGTAAACCCGGTCTATCAGAAGTAGTTGCTGGTCAGATTGATGTTCAAGATGCAATTTGTCCGATAACAATAAAGGATGTAAGTTTCGATGTTATCACCGCAGGTTCAAGGCCGCCAAGCATTGTCAACTTATTACGCTCGCAGGAGTTTAAGGAATTGCTAGCGACGTTACGCCAACAATATGATTGGATCTTAATCGACTTACCTCCGATCCAAGCGGGCTCTGAAGCGTTAGAGGTCTCTACTGTTGCTGACGGTGTACTGCTTGTTGTGGCTGCGGGTAAAACCCCTGCTCAGTTAGTCCAAGAGGCGAAGTATCAGCTGGATCAAATTGATGCGTCGATTTTAGGCGTGGTGCTTAATCTCTATGATGCAGCAAAGTATGGGCGCTACGGATATAACGATATCGACTATCGTGAAGATCCTGACGAAGAGTAAA
>SKJB01000010.1 GCA_007116145.1 Limnochordia bacterium
AACTAAATCACCCTTATTATTTAGTATTTCAACATAGGTAGAGATGTCGCGGACATTGATGATCCCAATATCTGCTGCTGTTATGCCTTCGATACTACAAAGGGTACCGACTATGTCTACGAGATAATCGCTAAAACTCTTCACCTTTTGATCAACTCTTCCTAAAAACATTATGCAATACATCTGGCCTTAACTTGAGAGTTTCTAATGACTAACAAACGGTCTCTTTTCCAGTTTACACAGCCGTGCGATTGTGTCTTTTCCAGTTATCAGTGCTACTGGCAACCCTCCTGGTGGTTGCAGCCATTGTCCACTTAAAAAGATATTATGCAAACCTCGTATTCGTCCGGTATGCGCTACTTCCTTGCCGCGAATCGTTGGTAAAAAGGCCATAAACGCTCCCCGATATGCGTTACAATATCGTTCGTATGTTATTGGGCTCGCCACATCAAGAACCTTTAGTTTATCCCTCATTTGCGGGAATCGGGTTTCCATTGCGCATTGAACCGCTTGGCCAATTCTAGCCTTTTCCTGATTGTAGGCTTTAGAATCACTTGCCAGTGTTTTCCAAGCGTCATAGTCCGAGTAGAATTGATTGATTGCACAGGTCATTACCGTGTGACCTGCTGGCGCAAAATCAGGTTCGTAGCCATAGTGCGTGATCTGCAAATGTTCAATTGACACCTTGTTAATCTGTAGTGAGTTGACAGGGAAGCGCAAACTACGTGGAATGCCATCCATGGATCCTGCATACCCCAATGAAATGTACATATTCGAAGCCAACGGGTAATCCACAGGGTTATTGTAGCGTAATTGAAAAGCGGGATCGCTAAACTTCCCTTCTAGCAATTGCTCATACAGCAGGTGTGCATCACATGCAGCAATGAAATAGTCGGCAGCATAACTCGCACCATTTTTACATACTACGCCTTGAACATTTTTGCCTTCAATGATTAGTTTAACAACCTCAGACGACGCCTCAATTGTCCCACCAAGAGATAGGTAACGCTCCACCATACGCATGGCCATAGCTTTTGATCCGCCTACGGGAATGGATGCTTGCCCCTTGGTGAAACTCGCAAGCCCAAAGAACACGGATGAGGCACTGTAACCTTCTGGCAAAAAGGATGCCAGGGCTGCCTGTAACGCTGGGTGCTTAAAGGTTTTAGCATACTCAATCAAACTAATCTTGCCATACTTTTGCATAACCAAACCAGCATCCTTCATGGAAAGCATGAACTTAATTTTTTCTATCGGGTTCATCATGTCCATGGGTTTTCCAACAGGTATTTCAAACGAATGTAACTGCTTAATCGTCTGACAGAATTGATCAATGGCACCTTTATCTGCTGGGGACATCTCAAACCAGCTAGTCTTTAGCCGTTCAAGATCACGATAAAAATGCACTGTAACATCCCCGTGCTCGAATGCCATAAAACTCTCAGGATCGTAGACCTCAACACCATCCATCGCACCTACAGTGGTCCATAGATCATGAATCGGAGTTCCCTTTTTCGTTCCAACCAACCAATGAATACAGCCATCAATATGATAACCCTGCCGGTCCCAACCCGTACATTCTCCACCTAGTGTGTGGTGTTTCTCTAAAATAATGCTTTCGAAGCCATTTTTTTGCGCAAAGATGCCGGCAGTCAATCCTGCTATACCACCACCGATAATCACTAGCTTTTTCATAGTCCTATCCCCTCTCGCTTTGCTTGCTGTGCTACTATTAGATCGTCACCTGTTTCCAAAAGCAATGCCTCAACCGCCTGTGCGTCTAGCCAAGATGGAAGATTGCCATTTGCAACCATAACAGAGAGGCCTACCTGGAAAATTTGCATCTGCAAAAAGAGGTGCCTTCGTTCATCAAAAGTCCACCCTCGCATGGAGTCATCCTCAGCGAGTGCTTCTATCATGGCATTTTCAGTTATTTCATACGAAGCCATATGGGGATTTGGCTGTACAACGAGTTCGCGAAATATAACCGGATATTCACGAGCAAAGGCTAAACTAGCTTTCCCAATGTTCTCGAATAGATGGGAACCTTTTTGCCTTGCTAGTATTTCATCGGATAACGCAAAAACACGTTGCACTACTGCTGCAATTAATTCATCAATGGTTTTAAAATTAACATAAATAGGTGCAACCGAACAGTGAAGGCGCTCCGTAACACTGCGAGCAGTGATTCCAGAAAAACCTTCTTCTTGTGCTATTTGAAAAGCGGCCTCCACAATCGCCTCTTTGGTAAATTTCGTTTTTGGTGGCACACAAATCCTCCTTGTATAACGACCGTTATGTAACCTTAGTTATATATTATAACAAAGCAAGATGTATGTCAAGCTGTTATTCACGATGCATACGCTTGCTCCCCGAGCATCAAACTCGTCAGCTACGAAGTCAAATTTCCAGAACCTATCTATGGCCAGCAGATTAGGTACATCACGCTCATATCATTACGTTTTCTGGAGATAGCTACCGTGTAACTCGCACTATGTCCAGAACAATCAAATAATTATACATGCATTTGGTTTATGATAATCCTAAGTTTGTATATGAATGTATGCAAGCATGGTCAGAGTTAGCTGATGCTGTGATACCTAAACACCAAAAGTGCGTAACCATCGATGAATTATTCTTAGCAGTCGATATCTGTTACAATAGTGGATCCTTGATATCGCCCACTATTATGAAGGATTTTCAATTTTGCAATCTAGTATAACAACCGCCCTTCAAGTACCATTATTGCTTTGCCAGATATTATTATTCTTTCGTCTTGACCAACACATTGCATTTTTAAGAAACCACCTCGTTTGGAGATCTGGTACGCAGTTAATCGATCTTTTCCAAGTTTACTTTTCCAGTACGGTGCCAAGCAACAATGCGCTGAACCGGTTACTGGATCTTCATTAACTCCAACTGCAGGTGCAAAAAAGCGTGATACAAAATCATATTTTTTTGACCGGGCTGTGACAATCACCCCACGCGTTGGGACTTCTGATAGGATTGCAAAGTCCGGTTGGATATCTCTCACGATATCCTCGTTTTCAACTTCAACAATGTAGTCAAATTTACTTTGTCCAACATACACAGGACTAACGCTGAGTGCACGCAATAATGATATTGGTGGTTGTGTCTCCTTTTCAGGTGTAGCTGGGAAGTTCATATTTATCCAACCGTCTACTCGAGTTGTAGTCAGCACTCCACTCTGAGTATAAAATACAATCGGTTGCTCGCTAGACCAATAACTTTTTTTCCATAAAATATGGGCACTAGCCAGTGTAGCATGTCCGCAAAGGTCGACTTCAGCATTAGGAGTAAACCATCGCAAACGAAAGCCACTTTTCTCTTGCACTAGAAAGGCAGTCTCAGAAAGATTCATCTCACAAGCAACATTCTGCATCCACGTATCGTCTTTCTTTTCATCTAGCACGCATACGGCTGCTGGGTTTCCAGCAAAAGGCACCTCGGTAAATGCGTCGACTTGATACATTTTCATTAGATTCGCTCCTCATATAGCACTCAAATTAACAAAACTCATTTCGATGGTCCTGCGTATTTCAGTTTTTCGTTAAAGAGCCTGACACACATCACAATAGTAAATACTGCCTCCAAGATAGTTTTCCTTTTGAATGATGGAGCCACATTGTTGGCATGGTTTGCCATGGGCTTTAGCACTAAGCTTTGTTTGGTATCCTCCAGGGCGACCAAACAGGTTCTTTTCAATATCGCGTCCACCAAGCTCGACCATTTCGGCTAAGGTTGTCTTAATCGAGTCAAAAAGACTCTGTGTATCCAACATTGTTAAAGTACTCATCTTCCGTCTTGGGTGAATCCTTGCATTGTATAAAATATCTTGGAGCACCCCATTACCAAGACCAGGAACTCTTTGTTCTGTAGCCAAAAAAGCCTTAACACTAAGCTTTTGCATTGCTGGTACATCTGTTAGATCCGCAAAATATTCCATGTTAAATTCCTCCGAGAGTGGCGAGGGCTTTTGCTTAGCAATTATGTAATAGTGGTTATCAAAGTCTCCATTCGTAAAGCACCATAAACCGCCATACATCCGAATCGATGCGCTGATAGCTGATCCATCTGTAAACTCAATGAGTAGTTGGTGCTTCAGAGGCCGCTGTTCATCTTGCTCGTGGTAACGAATGCTAACACCTTCCCCAAACAGGATGAGAGCATCATCGGATGTGATTTCGACCATAGCGCCATAGGCCATAGTTTTACCAATTTTTCTGCCCACTAGAAGATCATGGTATCCCGATGGGTCACCGTGATACCAGGCAAATTTATGGGGTGAATAACCTGCAGTGACTTCTAATTCTAAAATAAGCTTACCCCTAACTGTACAATTTAGCTGCTTAGCAAGGGTTAAAGCTTCAGGAATTTCTAACATTTATATGCCCTCCCTGCTGCGGTAATACTTTCTACACGCCTAAGATATACTGTCATGTTTGTATCATCGGCGACGGCGTAGGTATAACCGCAGGATTGGGCTACATCCTTGGCTAAAGTACGAAATAAATCACAAGCAGTAAATACGGAGTGCCACATATTGTCATAGTTACTGTCAGAATACGTTGCCTTATAAATCTTCCAATATTTTAGCCAAAACAAGGTTTGGTGCGGGGAATTCTCGTAAGCATATCTGTGCTGTTTTACCTTCCCAATTCCCAAATACACTGTTGAACTCTGGGAAGTATATGCTCTGCCAACGCATCACTCTGTTTGCAACCTCGACAAGGCGGTCGACTATGCGCGAACGGTTCTCCATGGCTATCCGTAAGTCGCTATACACACCTTCTGGTATGTACGGAATCATATACCGACC
>SKJB01000161.1 GCA_007116145.1 Limnochordia bacterium
CCTAAGTTCCTGTTCATTTGCCAACTCTTTGAGTCGACTAAGCAAGAAGGCGTTACCGCCCGCTCGCTCGTCTAAGAACGGAACGTGACACTTTCGCGTCATTCCGCTCAGGCACTCATAACCCGCCTCATTGGCGAGCAGCAGCTGTCTTGAGGAATGCAGTTACCTTCTTCTTTCTTATCTCGATTTTTCGTTGCTCAAAATAGTTACTGTCCAAAAAGGTGTGTTTTTCCAAATTGATTTGTGGGTGACGAACAATGGGTTTGTCAGCAAAGTTTACGAGTGTTACACCGTCTGCCGTGAATACCCACTCCCTTGTTCCAACCTTTTTCCAGTATCGTTGTTTTATCCAGTTTTTGCTTTTGTTGGGATGTCTTCTTTTCGCCCATTGCCATAGCCTATCAAATATGAGATGGTCAAGTGTTCCAAATGTTTCTTTGGCGCACACCGCTTGGTGTTGATTGGCCCACCCATGTATTATGGGATTAAGCGCTTGTATTAATGTCGTTTGTGCACTAGCTTTGTGATAACCGATTGTTGTCATGAGTTTCTCAGAGATTTTTCGTATCGCTTTCTTTGATGGCTTTATGATGAGCTTTCCATGATATTTCCGGAAGTTCCAGCTAAGGAAATCGAAGCCATCTTTGATATTGGTTATGTGGGTTTTCTCTTCTGATAGTGACAACCCTCGGATTTGTAGGAACTCCTGGATAGCGTGTTTCACGGCAAGAGCAATTTCTTCTGTTGCAGCTGTTACTATGAAGTCATCTGCGTACCGTACTAAGTGGAGTTTTTTCATGCTCTTATCTCTCACGCACGTCTTTCCGTTCCTTGTTTTCGCTATTAAACTGTGCACGACCTCTTCCAGACCATCTAGTGTCATATTGGCTAATGTTGCGGAGATGAGACCACCCTGCGGGGTTCCTAGATCTGTTGCGTATACATCCCCCTTAAATACATAGCCTGCCTTAAGGAACTTTTCGAGTATCTTTTTGTCCATTGGGATGTTCTCCAGGAGCCATTTGTGGTCGATTTTGTCGAAGCATTTTTTGATATCGGCTTCCAATACCCATTGTGGACTGTTCCTTCTTGACATGAGGCAGAAGATGTATGCCATGGCATCTTTTGTAGAGCGAAATCTGCGAAACCCGAATGATGTTTTATCAGCAGTGGTTTCTGCGATTGGTTCCAATCCTTGCAGGTATAGCGCTTGCATGGCTCTATCCTGCATGGTGGGTATACCCAATGGTCGCTTTTCCTTTTTGCCATACTTCTCGATATATACTCGGCGGAGTGGTAGCGTTTTGTATTCACCCACGTTAAGCTTGTTAGCCTGGTGTAGTTTCTGTTTGTCAGTTTTCCACACCACTCCATCCACACCGCAGGTGTGTTTTCCCTTGTTGGTAGTTACCTTATTTACAGCTAATACTTTGGCGAAAAACGAGTGGCTTAGAAGATATTGCAATCTCTTGACTAAGTTTTTCTTTCCTTCCTTGACTGCCTTCGCTATCCGAGTTTGGATTCTATTGACATATTTCTTCGCTGTCTTCCATAGCAGTGGATTTCGCCAACAGGAAGACCGATTGTCTGTAGCGTTCTCATGTCTTGTTATACATGTCGTTGACGCGTCTACATTCACAGTTATCCATCCTCTCTAGCGATTTTGTACCCTCTTAGGAATTCAGCCACCTCTCGGTGTGGGGCAAATCTTGAACCCCTATGTGTATCCATTACAGATACCCATTCGCTTTTTCCAGAGTCCCTTACCCGGAGATATTGTGGATTCCTTACGGTTTCCCTACTCCGTTTATCAGAGAACCTACGGGCTTACCACGTTCTTGAGAAATGATAGTTTGTATAGCTTTTAGGTTCGGACTTTAGACCAGGAACTTCATCCATTTCCTATACAGTATCTCAATCCTGTATAGTCCCATTCCATACCATTTTGGTTAGAGCGTATTCAGCCAGTTTTCGCTCTTCTCTACTAACGATCCTTATGCCCGTTCATTTAGTTTAACCATGAGCTATGTTTCCCTAGCAATACACAGGTATCTGGCTTAGCTGCTTTTCACATTGTCCTGCCCGCTTACATGCTATGGATTACTCCTCTAACATTAGGCAGTAGAGACATCCCAAATGGAGGGAATGGCCATTATGGCAATCATTGTCTCAAGCTTCGTGTCACACCGAGATAGTTAGATTGTTGTTCCAAGCAAGCCCTCCTGTTCTGGAGTTTCTGCTTGCTGGTTTTATGTCAGGTACGGTCATCGCCTTCCCTAACAGGTTACTGAATTGTTCTTTACATCTGTTTACTACGGCATACCCGGAGTCTCGAGGTACTGGAATAACTCTGATTTCACCGGCAAAATCACAGTAGAACCTGGTAGAATCTGCTCATACGTTTCCAGCTTTTTCAAGAATGAATAGAATTCTGGATCTCTTTCGTAGGCTTGCGCATAAATAGCTGTTGCTTGGGCGTCGCCCTCGCCTCTCAACTGCTGAGCCGCCTCATAACCTCTTGCCAGAATTATCTCTTTATCTCGCTCCGCCGATGCTGTAACATCGCGAGCTTGTTCTTGCCCCTCAGCCCGATATCGACTGGCCATTCGATTCCGTTCTGCCTCCATCCGGTCGAAAACACTACGCTCTACCTGGGTAGGCAAGTCTAATCGTTTAATCCGATTGTCCAAAACCTCAATTCCAAAACCAGCGGCCCGATTCCTTGCCTCAAGCGTTACTGATTCCATTGCTTCTTCTCGCCTATCCCGAATCAACTCCATAAAATCATAGCGAGCAATCTCTTCCCGCAAGCGGCCAGACACAATGTCATCTAGTCGCGAAAGAGCGCCAGCTTCTGTGCGCACACTTGTAAAAAACTTAAAAGGATCAACAATGCGCCACCGAGTTACATGATCCACTCGAATTCGTTTCATATCTCGAGTTAGATACTCCGAAGATGGGGCGTCCGAGACTAACACCCGCCGTTCGAAGCGATGCACATGTTGGATAAAGGGAATTTTAAGCTTAAGTCCTGGCTCCGTTACACTGCCCATGTATTCCCCGAATTGCGTAATTATAGCCTGCTCTGTTTCTTGTATGGTATAGATTGCCTGCGAGGCTAAGCCAAGCAGTAGCACAATAACGATTACACTTATCTGTTTCAACGTCAACACCTCCTATTCGCAAATTAGATATCCAATGAATCCGTAAGTGGTAATAGTGGGACGATGCCACTACCAGTCTTCTCGTCCAATATAAAACGAGTGGTCTGCGGCAATATCTCCATCATGGCCTCTAGATATAATCTTTCGCGTGTAACCTCTTTGGATTTCTCATATTCGTCTAAAACACTGATAAACATAGCAACATCCCCTTGCGCTCTCAGGATACGTCGCTCTCTATAGCCTTCGGCTTCCCGCACTAGAGCTTCTGCTTCTCCACGGGCTCGCGGTAACAAGTCCTCCATATAGCCTTCAGCCTCTTGGACGAGGCGCTCCCGGTCTTCCCACGCTCTTACTACTTCGTCAAAGGAATCCTTCACTTGTTCCGGAGGATCAACAGCTAGTAACCTAACATCCATCAACATAATGCCTGTCCCATAGGAATCCAGTAATTCCTGAATATACACCTGAACAGCTTCCTGCACATCAACCCGTCCCTCTGTCATGGTGTAATCAATCGGATTCTGGCCGACAATGCTGCGCAGTGCCACTTCTGTGGTAGAGTGTAGCGTAGTTTCTGGCTCCTTCACATTAAACACGAATGCTTTCGGATCACTGACCCGGTACTGAACAAACAGGTTTACCTCGACAATATTCTCATCCCCCGTTAGCATTAAAGCCTCCTGGGTTATCACACCTGACATTCCCGTACGAAAGCCAATCTCCGCTCTTCGAATGGTGGCTATGTCTACCTTATGATGATTCTGGATCGGTCTCGGTAGCCGATAGCGTAGCCCTGGCGTAGCAATAGCCGAGAATTTGCCGAAGGTGGTAACCACTCCCTGTTCACCAGCGTTTAACGTATAGAATCCTGATGACCCCCAAGCAAGTAGCAGAAGAATAATGATTCCTCCAACTAGCTTACGTGGGTTCTTCTTCACAAACGACTCAACTGTCTTCATCTTATCTTCTGGTTGTTTTGGAGATGAGCCTCCCTCAATTACATCAAAATCATCCATGTTTGAGCGTCGCACATCCCAAGAATACTCGGGGTATGCGTCATCCCTCCCTTTCTCTAAATTCAACATTCAACATTCAACATTCAACACAAGACGCAAATGCGCCATCCCTCACGGATCGTCTATCTGTAAGTATACCACATGGAGCGATCAGAAAGATACCATAGATATTGGCCGTTGTTCAAACCCACCTCTATCTTCCCTCTTTTTCGCCCTAACAGCCTCCAGAGAACAAGTCAGTTTCAGAAATCTGTAAGAAGGAAAATATCCACAAGAGTACTCTCTACGCCTGGGTAGCAAAAGCTAGAAAAAAGGGGCGATGATACCTAACAGTAATCCTTCAAACAAGCTAAAATGGTGCACTGAGGACAAGCTACGTATTGTTATGGAGACATATTCTCTTAATGAAGAGCAGTTAAGATATAAAGATAAGGCACTAGCAGAAACGGCTGCATTACTGGTGCTAAAAAAAGGCCGATGCGATCTGGGGGGACCTCGTATTTTAGATATTGATCTTGACTTTCATAATATATTGCTGTATCATTAAATTATATTTAATATAAGTTAAGGAGGTGTAAAATCTTTATATTAAGGAAGTAGTGACTAGATGTGTTTCTAGGCTTTAGATTTAGAAAGAATATATC
>SKJB01000136.1 GCA_007116145.1 Limnochordia bacterium
CAGCTGGATCAAATTGATGCGTCGATTTTAGGCGTGGTGCTTAATCTCTATGATGCAGCAAAGTATGGGCGCTACGGATATAACGATATCGACTATCGTGAAGATCCTGACGAAGAGTAAATCGGATAAAACAACGACCTGACGATTTTTGTCAGGTCGTTGTTTTATTCTGTAGATTAATTTTCATTTTTTTTTCCACACTAGGCAGCGCTGACCTCTCTGATTTTTGTGTGCGGGACTGATCCTTTGGTATGTTTAGTTTCCAGCGTAAGTTCCTGATCAGTGTTGATTTTGAAGACTCGCTTTTTATGGTTTCTATCTGAATTGTGGATAGAAGATGAAGATGGTTTAAATTGTGTCCAAACATGGTAATCCTCCTTGATTTAGATTGTGTTTATCGGGTATGGTTATAGTATAACGGAGGGCTAGTTAATTTTTAACCAGCTGTAGAACCAATTGATCTCCGTCTTAAGCATGAGGTGAGATGGATGCTAGAGCGCAGTAGAGCGCTTGTAAGCTGATTTTGCGTTTTGTATCTAATTATGGAGGGGTTTTGCTATTTTTAGAGAATATATGTAGGGAAGTTAGACTGGATACATTAGGGAGGAAGAAAATGTCGAAAACAGTACTTACAGTGCAAGGTGAGGATTTCCTGATTAATGGACAGAAGGTTTATGCAGAAATCGAAGGAAGTAAACCAGAAGCCCATGGTTTACTCATGAATGCACGTTTTATTCAAGGTATTTTTGATGATAAAGCGGATGCAAAGCGGTTTAACCGTTTTGGGAGAACATTTAACGCAGATAAGAACACAGACGAACTTATTGCAGCACTACCGCAATGGTATGATTATGGACTCCGAGCATTTACCGTAGGTTTTCAAGGCGGGGGGCCTTGTTTCACCATAGGCAATAACACCATAGACAATAATCCATTCGGTGCTGATGGTAGTAGTATTGATCCGAAATACCTTGATCGCATGGATAGACTCATTTGTGCAGCGGATGAGCTAGGAATGGTGGTCATCGTTAGTTTGTTTTATCCAGGACAATTACCACGAATGCGAGATGGACGATCTATCGCTAACGCAGTGAAGGTGGCTTCTCGTTTCTTACGTAGTAAGGGGTACACGAATGTAATTATTGAAGTTTGCAACGAGATGAATGTGGATAAAGTCCATCCAATTATTCATCAACCCGAAGGGATGGCCGTACTTATTGAGATGGCTAAGGAAGAGTCCGGAGGAATGCTTGTTGGTTGTAGTGGCGGAGGTGGAAGCTCATTTCCTGAAGTATCTGAAGCTAGCGACGTCATTTTAATCCATGGTAATGGATGCTCGCGCCAAAGATACTACTCACTTATTAAACGTGTAAAGGAGCAAAGTCCTGGGAAGCCTGTTGTTAATAATGAAGACTCTCAAGCGATTGGTCAATTGAAAGTAGCCTATGCTACCCATACATCCTGGGGTTATTATAATAATATGACAAAACAGGAACCGCCGACTGATTGGTCGATCACCAAAGGGGAAGACTTGTTTTTTGCTTATCGCATGGCCGAAGGTATTGGAATTAAAGTTCCGGAAATCCCAAAGGAAGAGCAATATTATTTACAGGGGTTAGAAGCAGAAAATACTGTTGACGGTAAACGGTGGTTACGTGTAGCTAGTTTATATCCTGAGAGTATTGATTATGTAGATTTCTATTGTAATGATAAACTCGTTGATAGCTGTTATGATGAACCTTTTAGTCTCGAGTTTAACAGTAACTGGATGCAAAAATCCGTTTTAGTGGCACCTGATGATGTATGGAAGGCTGTTATTTATTTGCGTGATGGTAGTATGATTGAACGTTACTAAGTAAAGAGGATCTAAGTAAGAGGAGTCAGCCCCTTAGACCATGTGGTCTAAAAGGCTGACCCTCTTCTTTCTTTGCGGGACTGACCCCGCGGAATGTGTAGTTTCCAGATTAGGTTCTTTATCAGAGTTGATCTTGAAGACTCGCTTTACCTCAGTATAGGTCTTCATAACATTTTGTTATAATTTTTTAAGCTCTACATATGTACCAGCTACAGATAATAGAGTATGCTTAGACCTACTAGAGGTTACGGGCTAAAAATGTGCTAGCAGGAGGATACTATGGGGTTCATAATTGGCAGATAGCAGTAGAATCCACAGAGCAACCCGGAGCGGAGATTTCTCTGCGTGGACCCTTTGGTCCTTTACAAAGAAGAATTTGCTGAGGCTGTAAAAAGTGGATTACTAGATGTCATTCCCTTAGACCGTGCGGTCTAAGGGAATGACTCTTCTTATTTCACAAAGCGATAACTACCCGAACCAATTTTCACTGCAAGGCCATGTTCGGTACTCTGGACCTCTAGAACCCCGCTCGCTTCAGCAAGTGGTTTTCCACCTTCAAGTATCTCGTCTTGCTTCATATTACGTAGTACCACCGTGGCTGTGGTATTTGCTGGAATGGTGATATCTAGCGTAATTTGGCTAGCTGTTAACTCCCAACCTGAACGGATTTCCCCATACATAGAGTTGTGAGATGCGTGTGCATAGCTAAAATCACTATTGATTTCGGGCCTGATCACAATGTGCTTAAAGCCTGGATTTTGCCAGTCCAGATCAATTCCGCACATACGGCGATACATCCAGTCGCCAATCGCTCCATAGGCATAATGGTTAAAGGAGTTCATAGCCTTTGGCCAAAAGGAACCGTCAACTTTTATTCCATCCCAATGTTCCCAAATGGTTGTGGCTCCTTTCGTGATGGGGTAGAGCCACGATGGGTAATCGGTTTGTTGTAAGAGTGTGTAGGCCACATCTGCATATCCATAATCACTAAGCACGAAGCATAGATAAGGAGTACCGACAAACCCTGTGGCTAGGTGATATTTTTGTTCTTTGATATATCCGACTAGCGTTTCAATAGCGCGTTTTCGATCCTTTGGATCGAGTAGCTCAAACATGAGCGCAAGTACGTGGGCAGTTTGGGTTGGTACGGTTAAACGCCCATTAGGAGTCACAAATTCCTGTTGGAATTGCTGAACGACCTTCTCATATAATTCTTGGTAGTACGTAGCATCATCTGCTTTTCCCAAGAGAAGAGCTGTTCGTTGGAGAAGCTGAGTGGAATAGGCGTAAAAAGCGGTTGCAATTAAGTCATTGTCGGTTGCTCCTTTATACGAGTTTTCTTTCGCATCAAGGGCTAACCAATCACCAAAGTGAGTACCGGTATTCCAGAGGTACTCATTAGAGCCTTGAGTGCGTATATATTCCACCCAGGCTTTCATGCTCGGATATTGTTCAGCTAAGACTTGCGTGTCTCCGTAGTAGAGATAGATCGTCCACGGACAGATAGTAGCTGCGTCCCCCCACGCCGCAGAAGCCTTGGAGTTTCCACCTAAGACATCTGGAATGACATGAGGTACTGCACCGTCACTTTTTTGGTCTACCGCTAAATCGCGCAGCCACTTGGTAAAAAAAGTAGCGCTATCCATGTTAAAGCATGCTGTACTAATAAAAGCTTGAGCATCGCCAGTCCAACCTAAGCGTTCATCTCGTTGGGGACAGTCAGTAGGTACATCGAGAAAATTGCCACGTTGGCCCCACACGATATTCTTTTGTAGTTGATTCACTAAGTCGTTAGAGCATGCAAAAGTTCCAACAGGAGTCATATCTGAATGAATCACAATTCCTGTAAAATCATCAAGACAGATCGGTTGTGTAAAACCTTCGATTTTTACATAACGGAAACCTTGAAAGCTGAAGTGAGGTTGATAGGTTTCCTTATCAGTGCCTTTTAGTGTATAGGTGATTTTTTGGTCAGCCGTTCTGAGGTTATCGGTATAAAAGTTACCTTCTCCATCTAGGACTTCGGCATGATAGAGTGAAATCTCAGTGCCCCTCTCACCCTGGAAGTTACAGCGCATCCAACCGACCATGTTTTGTCCCATATCCAAAACCCAGTCACCAGCTGGGGTTTGTAGTAGGGCCAATGGTCTAACCTCGCCTGTTTGCCGGACTGGGACGCTCTCCTGAGCCCGAACAATTGCTGTCGGCTTATCGAGCAGTTCTACCGTAGACCATGTGGTGTCGCCATATCCTGGTAAATCCCAATCCCCCAGTTCCTGTGTGGCATCGTAGATTTCACCGTTGTAGATATCGGATTGCAGAATAGGTCCAGTCGATGCCTTCCAATTTTGATCGGAACCGATTATGTACTCAGAACCATCCGTGCAAACAATATGCATTTGGCATAAAAGGGCTATTTTATCCCCATAGAGATTTCGGTTGTCTTTCCACCCAAGGTAACCGCGATACCAGCCATCACCAAGAATTGCGCCGATGGCATTATTACCAGGTTTTAATAAGGATGTTACGTCATAGGTTTGATATTGGATCCGTCTATTGTAACTAGTCCATCCTGGTGTAAATAAATAATCTCCTATTCGCTTACCATTTAAACGTAATTCGTACAGGCCAAGACTTGTCACATAGATACGGGCTTGGCTAATGGGTGATGGGAGGGAAAACTCTTTCCGCATAAAAGGGCATGGTTGCGACTTGTTGGAGTCCTCATTCCAAGCAGGCGTAATCCAGGATGCAATCCACTTGCTACTTTGCATCAAACCGGTTTCCCAAAAGCACGTTTCGCTCCAATCGGATTGATTATTATAGTTATCCCAAATCGTAATACGGTAGTAATATCG
This sequence comes from Limnochordia bacterium, assembly GCA_007116145.1. GTDB lineage: Bacteria > Bacillota > Limnochordia > Darwinibacteriales > DTU012 > CSBR16-88. The sequence continues at coordinate 4,714 of SKJB01000136.1, forward strand.
GGTTTGAGGCAGCAAGGGGCTACCCTGATAGGATACATGGATAGACTGATCAGAATAAGTCTTTCCCGAATCCCATACGAGTGTAGTAAAGTCTTTGTTAAAGGCTACTTGGATCTGGTAGGCGCATTGGAGAACAGACCTCTGGGTAGAGTTTTCGAGCACCCAGCTAAATCGTGGTGCTTTGTAATCAAGACCAATGGGATTATAGTGGTATTCACACTGTACATCTTTGATCAGAAGGTTTGACAAGGCGGAAGGCTCCCTTCAATAGTTAAAATTAGATTTGTATCAAACATTCGCTTGCAAAGCACTGTTTCCTCTTTATTTTATTAGAAGCTTTACGAATGCAGGTCTTTTTTAGGGTGATGGTGCGGTTTGACTACCCCTCGTATAATAAGATTAGAGAGATTCATTTAGTATTTTCCTCTCTCATTGAACCTTGAAAAACAAATAAGATGATCATAGTTATAGAAACCATATTTTACAGAGTTATTTCATTTATTTGCTTGGATCCTGATGCATATCCCTGGATAATAGAATCATGGAAAAGGATCTATCTAGGAAAAGACTAACTCCCCCTGTAGCTCGACTACATTTTAAGACTGTCTCCCGGTCCAACGTTGTACTGCAAACTCACAAGCTGTATCTCTTAGCCCCTTCATACCAGCGATAGTAGTCTCTGGGCAGCTTATGAGGAGCAAGGCTAGAATACTCATGCGCGAGGTTGTTGCCATGCGTTAAAAGCCAGGGATATACACCAGGATCTAAGTCTTTCCAAATACTAAGTGAAAGGAGGTCCTTCCCCATGAAATTGTATACTGGAATTTGCTCAAGTTGTTCAATACAAGGCAATTATAGTAGGAATGGAATCTACCTCGGTTTACAGCTTCCATCCTGCTACCTTCCTCGCAGAGGATGATGATTTGAAGAAACTAAGCGTAGAAGTGGTGGTTCAGAATCCCAAAGTAATCTCTCGCTTCAAAGGCCTCTTTGATGAAGATAAAACCGATCCGATCGATGCCTTTAGAATTGCCGATTTTCTTCGCCTAAATCGCTATAACACCTCACTCATGAAGGAAGAAAAATACCTAGCGCTGCAACGTTTAACTCGATCGCGTTACCAGCTAATTCAGCAGATGACCGAGTGCAAACAACATTTCTTAGAAAATCTTTACTACAAATGCAACACCTTAACCCGAGACGTGGATACGTCTGTCTTTGGTGCAACCATGATGGACTTGCTGTGTGAGTCCTTGACCTTGGACGAGATCGCCAATATGGAAGTCACCGAATTGGCCGCTCTGCTACAACAAAAAGGTCGTGGACGGTTCAGTAATCCTGAAAAGCTAGCTAAAGCTATTAGCAAGGCAGCTCGGGATTCCTATCGGCTTGGACAGGTCATGCAATCCTCTGTCGACGTTGTTTTAGGAACGTATTGCTTAATGGTCAAAACCATCAAAGAACAAATCAAATCCCTTGATAAGGCAATTGAAAAGCTCCTAGAGGCCATTCCAGAGAGTCAATGCCTGATGAGTGTCCCGGGTATTGGCAAGGTCTACTGCGCCGGTATATTAGCGGAAGTCGGTCAAATTGAACGATTTGCAGACCAAGCTAAACTGGCTAAATACGCTGGTCTGTACTGGAAACGAAAGCAATCTGGTTCATATGAATCAGAACGAACTTCATTAACTCGCACTGGCAACCATTATCTGCGTTATTACCTAGTTGAAGCTGCCAATTCGGTAAAGCGTTTCGAGCCTGTGTATAACGAATATTACCAAAAAAAATGCGATGAAGTTCCTAAACATAAACATAAACGCGCACTCGTACTAACCGCCAGAAAACTTGTGCGGATGGTGGATGTGCTACTACGCAACCACCAACTTTATACGCCTGAAGCTGGCTCCAGAGGGTGTGACTGTAATGGTTGCAGGATTACCCAAAGTTATTCAATATCACATGGAAAAGTTTTCTGCTAGTCAGATACGCAGTTTAAGTTGGTCAATTCTATTTGTCTATATCATTGTTTCAATATTTTTCTTTTCTCCATTTTTAGGCTTACTAGTCATGTTACCTTTGTTCTTTACTGTAGCCATTAACTTTGGCGTTATGGGGTATTTGGGTATTCCGTTAGACGCAGCAACGATTTTAATTGGTAGTATTTCTATTGGTGTGGGAGTGGACTATTCCATCCATTTCTTAAGTCGGGTATTGAGTGAACTAAAGCAAGATGGGAATAGTAGGAAAGCATGCATTGTGGCCACTCGTACTACAGAGCATGCGATACTCGTAAATGCTGTTACACTGATTGTTGGCTTTGGTATTCTATACTTCTCGATCTTTGCGACGGTGTCAGCGTTTGGAACACTAATGGCACTAACAATGGCTACGAGTTCGGTTGCTGCTCTGACAGTGCTACCGGCTATTCTTAGTCAGATTGGCTGGAAGCAGGCCAAAATTAGTGTTAAACACGATGTGTCCTTAGACTGACAGGACAGCTATAGGCCCTTTTTGAGAGTTTTGGGTAACTCACAAAAGGGCCTTTATAGATCTAATCTAGCAAATCCTGTAATGGCAAGCGTTCCCAGGTTTTTAGGTCCTTCGTGCGAGTTATACTACATTGCGCAACCGCACTAGAGGTGTCACTAGCAGGTACTCTTCCATTCTAACGATTTATTTCGGATATGTCTATAGCTAGTTTAAAGATAGGCTAGCCTTCCTGGAGCACGTAAGGTAAATAGATCATAGATTGTAATGAAGTCTTATTTAAGAGGGAGGTGTTTTCTGTGGGTGTACAAAACGCATGCTGTTTTTGCCCAGAGGCTTGGGCAGGACTTGTTAACCAATGGGTCACGGTATATACTGTAAATGATAATCAAGCGTTTTTTAAATTAGCTTGGCAGGTTATTGGCGTACAACCAAGATTTATTACAGCTAGGCGTTGGACCATGGACTTAGGCTGGCAGCAAGTTGTGATCCCGTGTCACCAAATTGTCGCTTTAGTGGATGCCTTGCCGGATCCTCCACCAGTAAATGCAGTGTAAGTAACAAAGTGAGAGTGGCTCATCGATTTATGATGAACCACTCTCTTTCTTGCCCAAATATTGCGCATAGGCAATTGGTGTACATAATGCGGCTTGGTATAACTGGTAATCCACTTCAAGTAAAAGATTCTTGTCAGGCTTGCCATTGACTTCAATTATCCAGGGATTACCCATTCTATCTACACCAAAATCAACGCTTAACTCACCAAAATGTCCGAGTCTTGTATCTATGATTTGTGCTGTAGTAATTGCTAATTTTTCTAGTTTTGCAAGCAATTTATTTGCTGGCACTTTTGCTGTCTGATCTAGGGCCTGTTTAGCTCGGATTATTTGGTGACAGATGTTGGTAACGAACGCATACGATAGAGCGAGACGGCTCATATCAGCTGTTACTACCCACTTACCATCAGCACCTTTTTGAACAATCAATCGGATGTCAAATATCCTGTCATCGATTTGCATAAACGGAATATATTGTTGGGTAATAGAGTCCGCTTGCCATTTTCCTCTGCTGTAGTTAAGTAATTGCTTTTCGTTTGGAAAACTTGCTAGCGGGTAATTGCTGTCATGATAAACATGAAGCGCTTTCGCAGTCTGATCAATCCGATAGATTTTTACACCTAATCTTCCTAAGCGCGGTTTAATGATAATTTGCTGATGCTTGGCAAGAAAAGGTAACAGTTCCTTATGGCTGTAAACGATTGTTTCTGGTAGATACGGCTGCATACTACTTGTAACTAGAGCTTGATGGACATTCCATTTGTTTAATCTATTGCGGTGGTTAAAGCACTTGTGTTTACCGACTAAGGCCTCTAATCGATTCATCAGTTTTTTGTTGGCATCATATAAACGGTTATAGACAACATCTGGAAAACCTGTTTTTTGCCTGAGCCAACTTCTGCCATTCCAGTATAATCCGCTGATTTCTTCATCAGACCAATGAATACTTGCAGGAGTAAAAAGCATGAGATCATCATTTTTTACACAACGACTTTCATAGGCTGCTAAAGGGGAGAGGGTGGGCACGAGCAGACCAATTTTCGGTTTATGGAGCGTATTAATCATTATATCACCTCAATACTACTATATGATAGTTAAATGTCTGTCGTTAATAAACAGGGAAATAGGTTTTTATAGCAAATATTGCAATTAACGGTGCTTTTAAGGGGGTATTATGATTTGGAAAATTGTTCACTTATCATATTAGTTGTGGAAGATGATCGGAGTTTGTCTCGCGGAATTGTATATGCATTAGAAAAGGATGGGTATCAGGTTTACGCCTCGGAATCAAAGGAAGAAGGTTTGAAGTTGTGGCAGAAGCATCATCCGCATTTAATTCTACTTGATGTAATGTTACCTGACGGCAGTGGATTCGATGTATGCCAAACGATACGCCGAACGAGTACTGTGCCTATTATTTTTTTAACAGCTAGTGATGAGGAAGTGAATATTGTGATGGGTTTGGATCTTGGAGGCGATGATTATGTGACCAAACCTTTTCGCGTTCGTGAGTTATTATCAAGGATTCGAGCTACTCTGCGCCGTCAGCAGGATAGTGCGCAGCTTCTCCTGGAATCTGGTGCGATTTCGTTGCACATCGTGGAGCATCGAACGTATAAAAATGGAGTTCAAGTAAATCTTACACCATTAGAGTTCCGCTTGTGCGAAGTGCTTTTATCCCATAGAGGACAGGTCTTATCCCGCGAACAGTTACTCCAAGTTCTCTGGGATATTGATGGTGAATTTATTGATGACAATACGCTATCCGTACATATTCGGCGTATACGGGAAAAACTTGAAGACGATCCCTCAAAACCTATCTACATCGTAACCGTGCGCGGAGTGGGCTATCGGTGGGGAGGGGAAGCATAAGTGTATACTTTGCGCGGTCCGTTATATAAAAATAAGGAATACCGCCGTTTCGTATGGAGCCAATGTATCATTTGGGTGTTCTTTTTACTCCTTGTATTCGGTTTTTCATCGGTAATATGGAATGGTTTGCATGAAGAGATGGTTACTCGCAATTTGGCGTTGTTGGGACGGCTAATTCATGAGCTTCCGGAAGAATATCACTCCGATGTGGAATCGGTCGTTGTGTCTGCTTTTACCCAGAGTTTTAGTCAGGATGAATTGGCTAAATATCAAGAGATTGCTAGCAGTTACGGCTATACCCCGCAAGTACCTATGAATGCGAGTCCGCTAATAGCTAGTGCCTATAATCGATGGAATCGCGGTTTTAACTGGATTCTCATTCTTTTTCTATTAGGGATGAGTACTCTTTCTTGGATCATATTTTCCAAGGTATATCATACAATTCATGCATTAGTCCAGGGGGCCGAAGGTATTATGGATGGTCGGTTTGATGTGCATTTTTCCGACGAGGGAGACGGAGAACTCGATGTTCTGAGCTTCCAGTTTAATCAAATGGCCAAACGATTAGAGCATACATTAGCTGCTTTAGAAGGGGAAAAAAGTTTCCTCAAAGAGATGATTTCTGGTGTTTCGCATCAGTTAAAGACGCCCTTATCCTCTCTCAAAGTGTATAACGAACTCATGCTAGATCAAGCAGGAGATGAAGTAGCAACCCGAAGAGAGTTTCTTAGGGAGAGCCTCGGGCAGATAGAACGAATGGAATGGCTGATTCAAACCTTATTAAAACTAGCTCGTTTAGAAGCAAACGTTATCACCCTGGAGTGTAAACCAAACATAATTGACAACACTGTTAATCAGGTGATAACGCAACTTAAACCTAGGTGGCAAAGTAAGAATCAATCTGTTATTTTTAATCCTACGAGGCCTTTGGTGGAGTTGGTTTACGATGCCAAGTGGATCGCTGAGGTAGTGGAAAATCTCATAAAAAATGCGATTGATTATACCCCGAATGACGGACAGATTGAAATTAGCGTAGAGCAGCTAGATACATCTGTTCGTATGCGCATTAGCGATACGGGGATGGGTATCTCTGAAGCAGACATACCGTATGTATTTGACCGATTCTACCAAGGTGGTGCTAATCGTAAAATGCATAGCGCTGGAAGTGGTATTGGACTTGCTTTAGCCAAGCTGATTGTGGAAAAGCATAGTGGATTTATCGATGTAAAAAGTAAGGAGTTTGTTGGATCTACCTTCACAGTAGTGTTGCCTACTCTTACGGAAATGTAAGCTTCCTTGTCACGGGATTGTAAGGTGGAGTTGGTATGATTAGGGCAAATAAACGCTAAAGGGATGATCTGCTTGGATATTATCAAAACGATTGGTTTAAAAAAGGTATACGGCAAAGGAGAAACAGCGGTATGTGCCTTACAACCGACAGATTTAACGATCCTTCAGGGAGAGTTTGTAGCCGTAGTGGGTACTAGTGGTTCGGGAAAAAGTACCTTGTTGCACATGCTTGGCGGTCTCGACCGACCAACGCACGGTCAAGTGCTCTTAGAGGGGCAGGATATCTATACTATGCGAGAAGAAAAACTTGCCATAGTACGTCGTCGTAAGTATGGGTTTATTTTTCAGTCCTTCAATCTAATTCCGGTGTTAAGTGCTGAGGAGAATATCGTATTGCCGTTGTTACTTGATGATAAACAAATCGATCACTCCCATATCAATGGTTTGCTCGACTTCTTAGGTTTAACGAAGCGACGCAAGCACGTACCGAGTGCTCTCTCCGGCGGCCAACAGCAAAGGGTTTCGATTGCGCGGGCTCTTGCTAACCGACCGTCAATCATCCTAGCCGATGAACCCACAGGTAATCTGGATAACCGCACGGGTAAGGATGTATTGGATTTATTAAAAATGTCCATCAAGAAGTATAACCAAACGCTACTGCTTGTGACTCATGATACCCAGGTAGCTGCTATGGCTGATCGGGTATTATATGTGGAGGATGGAATTGTTACCGATGGGAGGGCTCGTGCATGCAGCGATATACTCTCTTAATTCCACGCTATTTATGGGCACAGAAGCGACGTTCTCTCTTAACAATTGTGGGCTTAGCACTAGCTGTTGCTCTCATGGTGTCTACAGGGCTACTCATCACAAGTTTAGTGGATAGTCAGATTCAACGAGCTCGATTACATCATGGTTCCTATCATGTTACGCTTAAAAATATTTCTCCTATGCAGTTTGGAATGGCAGTCAATCATGTGAAAACTGCACGCGTCGGTAAAGTTACTCCGTTTGGTATGCAGCGCTATGAGCAAGGTGTGGCTTTGATTGCCTACAGCTATGATGAGCATGCTCGTGCACTAGCTCACTTGTCGCTAGACTCAGGTAGGTTTCCTAAAAATGTGGGTGAAATAGCGATAGAAGCCTGGCTTCTACAAGAGTTAGGATTAACACAAAGCTTAGACCAAGTGATCCCCTTACAGTTGACCACACAATCAGCCACACCGATTAACGATAGTTTTATACTGGTTGGTGTGCTAACCAATACGAGTACGAATCGTTACACAGGTTATTCACGAGCTTTGGTAAGTGAAACAACCATAGTCCATTTTCTTGGAGTAACCGCTCAGGATGTCGATGCATTGATTGAAATTAGTCCCCATTATGCAATCTCCCCAACTGTGCCTCAGCTGCAACGGGACTTACAGTTATTCGATGACCAGGTGTGGGAGAATGTAATGCTGCTTAGTGCGCTAGAGGGAGCAAAGCATATGATCCCTTCGTATCTTTTTTTGGGCTTTTTAGTAATTGTGACCACGGTAGCTGCGATATACAATGTGTTTCATATCGCTGTGGTGCAACGAATGGAGCAATTTGGACTGTTACGGTGTATTGGTGCTGCTCCCCATCACATTTCGCGCATTGTATTGGGAGAAGCCATCATCTTAAGCTTGATCAGTATACCGGTGGGACTTTTACTCGGAGTGGGTGGAGTATATGCATTGGTCTATGGAGTTGGAGTGTTAGCTGACAAGATTATCAACATTGTATTTCCTCCCTGGATCATAGGTGTAGCGGCGGGAATAAGTCTCGTATCCATTTATCTGGCTGCAGTTCGTCCGGCGAAAGTTGGTCAGAACGTACCCCCAATACAAGCGTTACGCTTGGAACAAGGGGTCTTAAAAGAGCAACAGGTAAATCCACGGGTTTGGCATAAACTACTACAATGGTGTTTTGGTTTTTATGGACGTTTTGCCTATCTTAACTTAATGCGCCAACGAAAGCGCTTTGCCGTCACTGTTTTTTCTCTCAGTATGGGTTTGGCGTTATTTGTAGCACTAGGTTATGTGACTTTAAATGCAAATCCAGCTTTAATTTTGGAAAATGAGTTTCCGGCGCCGTTTCAATTGCGGGCACAAAGTGTGAGCCCACTTGCTGGTTACGAGAAACAGCACCTAGACACCCTGCAATCCTTCGCTGGAGTGACAAAGGTAAATGCCATACAAGAGCGGGGAGTAAAGATACAATATCCCCTCTCCTCAGTGACTGCTGCGTATCAGGATCTAGTGCAACAGTTATTCAAGCGAGCAATATCAGCAGATCCCTCAACCGGTCTTGTGTCCGCAAACGCAGGTCTCTATGGGTATTCATCAGAGTTCTTGCAGCAGGCCGAACATCTCTTGATAGAGGGCAGTATTAACAGTGAGCGCTTATTTAATGGAGAAGAAGTTTTATTGGTGAATTTTTATACTTCGCGTCACGGGGCAGTTCCGGTAACTACTCTTGGTGTAGGCGATTATATCACGCTCAGCATCCAGTTAATAGGCGCTAACGAAGCACTTAGCGAGCAGTCTCGCACATTTCGCATTGGAGGAATCCTCAAGAGCAATCCGCAGCAGCCACAATTAGTTTCGGTGGGTGTGGGAGTGGTTATGGATCATGCTGCTTTTCAGCAATTTACAGGTTCCACTCTTTATAAACGAGTTAATGTGTATACCCAAGCGGATCAGGATTATGAGGTCGTGGAGGCGCAATTACTAACGGTGAGTCAATCGATTCACCAAGGCCGTTTAATCTCATATTGGGAAGAACTAGCAAAGCTGAAACAGGAGCAAAGGCAATTCACGCTCTTAGCACTAAGCTTAATTGGAGTTATCGTGATTATTAGTATTGCTAGTATTGTTAACACCATTAGTACAAATCTCTTGTTGCGCACTCGCGAGTTTGGTACGCTACGGGCGCTTGGACTTTCCAATCAACAACTTCGGTGCCTAATCAGCTGGGAAGGTCTGCTTTATGGACTGACAAGTGGGTTTTTTGGAGGTTTAAATGGAATTGGATGGAGTTATGTGGCTTACTGGTTTATGATCCATGAGGCCTCGTATCTTTCATCCTGGCAGGTGCCATGGGCAATTGTGCTTTTTGCTGCTGGTGGCGGAATATTACTATGCTATTTAGCAACCCTACTGCCCCTACACCAGATTCGGCAACAATCGATTGTAAATGCGATTAAGGCTGTGGAGTAGTCATAGGAGTTAACGACAAATAAACTCGAAAGCTTAGCTCTCGAGTTTATTTGGTACAGTGTATCCCTATGCTTCGTTTAATGCAGCATGAACTACTTTAAGATACTCAATAATTGTCAGGTTTTGCGGACATAGAGTTTCACATTTTCCGCATTCAATACACAAAGAGGCATCTACGTTTTTACTGATCATCCGCTCATAATGCTTGCGGGCTGCTGGTAAGGTATCCCACATCGAGGCATCGTTATAAATCGAGAACACCTGGGGAATACGCACTCCGTGCGGACACGGTAGGCAATATTGGCAATCGGTGCAATTGATCTTGAGTCGACTATTAAAATAATCTTTAACCTCGTCAATACAGGATGTTTCTTCTGGGGTTAAGGAATTTGGTAAGCCGCTCTCAGCAATGGTTAGATTCTCCTTGACTTGATCCATGGTGCTCATCCCGCTTAGCACTACAGCTACTTCAGGATGATTATATACCCAGCGAAAAGCCCATTCAGCCGGTGTTTTCTTTGCATCCACTGTGTTGAAAATATCGTGGACTCCAGCTGGCAAGTTATTGGTTAAGCGCCCACCACGTAAGGGTTCCATCACAATGATCGCGATGTCTTTGGCTACTGCGTAGTTCATTCCTTCAATACCTGCTTGGTAGTCTTCATCCAAGTAGTTTAGTTGAATCTGGCAGACTTCCCACGGATATGCATCGACGATTTCCTTAAAGACTTCTAACTTATCATGGAACGAGAAGCCTATGTGCTTAATACGGCCATCATCAACAGCTCGCTTGAGAAAATCAAATACTTTTAATTGCTGCATTTTTTTCCAAGAACCAGCATTCAGAGCATGAACGAGGTAAATGTCCAAAGAGTTTGTCTTAAGCTTGGTTAATTGCTCATCGAGGATACGGTCAAAATCTTCGTGCGTTTCGACAGCCCACGTTGGTAATTTGCTGACTAACGTTACCTTTTCGCGGTATCCATCTAATAGAGCCTTGCCCACTACAACTTCACTTTTACCGCCATGATAAGGGTAGGCAGTATCTATGTAGTTGATCCCATTATCAATACCAAAGCGCAGCATGTCGATGGCTTCACGTTCATTAATGTTACCTACTTCACTCTGAGGATCTGGATTCTGGACAGTTGGTAAACGCATACAGCCAAAACCAAGAATAGACGGTTTGAGTTTTGTTTGACCTAAATTTCGATAACGCATGTTTTGTGGTTCCTCCTTGTACTTGCTATGAGCACAGTCTACCATAACTTAACCAAAATAACAAGTTTGTTGACAATCGAACGGTCGTTTCGATATAATAGAAGAAACAAAGGAAAGTAGGCACGAGGATGCAAGTACGAAAAGCACTAGATGCATTAAAAACCGATCCACGCTTTAAAGATAATATAACGCATTGGCACAATGTGCCTGCAAAGGATGCCAAGTATCAATCCTTTCCTGCGACATTAGCACCAGGAATCTGTCAATTACTACAGAGTAAGGGCATCGAGCAGTTATATACCCATCAAGCCCAATCGTTCACAGCGGTACAAGCAGGTAAGGATATTGTGGTCGTTACACCCACTGCATCGGGCAAAACACTTTGTTATAATTTGCCAGTTTTACATACACTCTTAGAAAATCCAGAAGCACGCGCTCTCTATTTATTTCCTACCAAGGCGTTAGCCCAGGACCAAGTGGCTGAGTTGGTAAAGTGGGGAGACCAATTAGGCGGGCATATTAAAACCTATACCTATGACGGAGATACACCTGGGGAAGCCAGACGGGCCATTCGCTCAGCTGGTAGTATCGTGGTCACAAACCCTGATATGCTTCATTCAGGCATTCTACCGCATCATACCAAGTGGATGCGCCTCTTCGAAAATCTTCACTATGTCGTCATTGATGAACTCCATAGTTATCGTGGTGTGTTTGGAAGTCATGTGGCTAATGTGATGCGGCGGTTAGAGCGAATGTGCCAGTTTTATGGATCGCGTCCGCAGTTCATTTGTGCGTCAGCCACCATCGCAAACCCACAAGAGCATGGGCAACGAATTATTGGTCGCAATGTGGAAGTAATTGGTGAGAATGGCGCACCCAATGGCCCAAAGGAAATAATTTTATATAATCCTCCCGTTGTGAATAAATCGTTAGGAATTCGCCGTAGTGCGTTGCTAGAATCAGAAAAGATAGCCAGTGAGTTTTTAGCGCGTAATGTTCAAACTATTGTTTTTGCCAAGAGCCGTACAGATATAGAAATTTTAGTCACGTATTTGCGACGAGCATTTCACCGCTTAGGCGATGCTGTCGAGAAAATTCGTGGCTATCGCGGGGGGTACTTACCTCGCCAGCGTCGACAAATTGAGCAGGATCTGCGAGCCGGTAAGGTTTTAGGTGTGGTCA
>SKJB01000030.1 GCA_007116145.1 Limnochordia bacterium
AACGATCCTCGATGGTTGTTGCCAATGGATGACAGCGGGTGGAGGAATACTTCATCAGGAAATGCCTCAAGTGAGTAAACGAATGCTTGGTATCCAACTCTGGCTTAATTTGCCTGCAAAGAATAAAATGACCGCACCGCAATATAGAGAGATTACCCCAGATATGGTGCCAACGGTAAATGAGGATGGGATCATAATCAAGGTTGTATCCGAACACTACAGAGGAATTCCAGGAGCAGTGAAGAGCGACTTTGTTAAACTAACCTTACTAGATGTTACGCTCAATGCAGGTGCAAACTGGGAATACAACTTGAGCAAGGAGCATACACTATTTGTCTATATTGTGGAGGGTGCAGGCTGGTTTGAGGCATCAGATCATCCGCTCATTAGCTGTAAAAGCGCAGTTCTCTTTAACCAGGGTGAGGAGTTCTTAGCTAGAGCTTCCGACCAGGGAATGAGATTTTTGTTGTTTGCAGGAGAACCTATCGGTGAGCCAATATCCTGGGGCGGTCCGATTGTGATGAATACCCAAGCAGAACTGAAACAAGCTTTTCGAGATCTTGAGGAGGGAACTTTCGTTTTAAATTTCCTGCCGAATCTCAAAAATTAAAGACAAGAATGAAGTATTTTTGCAATAAGTTGATTAAAAGGGGAGGAAATAGTAGATACTCTCTCGAATACTATAAAATTAAGAAAAGGAATAGTTACTATATGACTAGGAGGTCTGTTGATGATTAACAGAGATCAAGTGTACATTTGTGAAATTTGCGGTAATATTGTGCAAGTACTAAGGGCTGGCGGGGGTGAACTCGTTTGTTGCGATCAGCCTATGAGTTTGCTTACAGCCAATACAGAAGATGCAGCCCAAGAGAAGCATGTGCCACTCATTGAAAAAACGGAGCATGGTATTAAAGTATCTGTCGGTAGTACTCTACACCCTATGGATGAGAAGCACTATATTCAGTGGATTGAGCTTATTGCCGATGGTAAGGTCTATCGTAAATTCCTCAAGCCAGGGGATGTACCTGTTGCAGAATTTTGCTGTGTGGATGCAAAGCAACTGACGGCTCGAGAGTACTGTAATTTACATGGGTTGTGGCAAGCGGAATTAAGTTAGTCGAGGAATGTTGTAATAAAAAAACCTACCGATGTCCATGTCGGTAGGTTTTTTATCACAACGTTCTTGCGGGTTCGTTGCTGTAGACGTCGATATCTAATTATGCGAGTAAAGCTGCTTGTGCTTGCGATATTTCCCACTCAAGCGGTTTATTAGCGAGAAAGAGCTGTAATTCGTTGACCATATAGCGACCCATGCGTTCACATTCTCTGTTCATGGATCCTGCAATATGTGGTGTTATAATTACATTGGGTAATGTGTACAATGGAGAATCGGGTACCGGCGGCTCAGGGTAGGTTACATCCAATACAGCATACAGATCTGGACGCTTTTTGAGCACTTCAATCATCTCCGTTTCATTGACAACCGCCCCACGAGCAGTGTTGATAAATGTGGCTTCATTTTTCATGGATGCGAATAATTCGCCTGTGATCATATTCTCCGTTTCCTTTAACCAAGGTGTATGTAGAGAAACAACGTCAGACTGTTGGAATACCTCTGGTAATGTGCAAAGGGTTACACCTAGATCGGCTGCTACTTCTTTGCTGATAAAAGGATCATACGCTATAATGTTAACATCAAGGCACTTAAGTAATTTACAGACATAGCGACCAATCATACCTAAGGAGATAAGCCCTACTGTAGTACCAAAAGCACCTGGTACTGCTCCTTTTTTGAAATATTTGCCTTCACGCTTAATGGAGAATGCGTAATGCCACCCTCGTTTCAGTGAGAAGATAATCTCTGCTAAGGTAAATTCAGCGACTGGAATAGCGTTTGCTGCATAAGCGCTGGTAATAGGAATATTTTTTTGCCAGAACTCCTCTGTCACTAAACGCTTAATAGTACCTGAGCCGTAGAAAACCGCCTTCAAGTTCGGTGCAGCAGCAAGGAATTCTTCGTCTAATTTAGGTCCACCCCAGCCTGAGAAAATAAAATCGACATCAGCTAACAACGCAAGATTGGCTTGAATAGCACTCGCATCGTACTGTCCTTTTATCTGCACGAGGGCGGAAATGTCGTCACGTTCTGCTTGACCATAAATTTTATTGTAGCTTGCCTCGCCTAAAATATAGATTCCTGTTAACATGTGTAGTTCTCCTTTCGCTTGAAAAGCTTTTATAAGCGTCTTAAGTGAAATCCTCCATCAACATTGATGACATCGCCAGTGGAAAAGCTCAATTTTCCTGAACAAAAAACGGATACGGCATTGGCAATATCTGCAGGGTGTCCCCAACTCTTAATGGGTGTAATTCCTTCAGCGATGAGTTTGTCGTATTTTTCTGTTACACCCTTGGTCATATCTGTCTGGATAATGCCTGGCCGAATTTCATATACTCTGATCCCGAGTTCAGCTAAGCGATCAGCAAATAACTTCGTCACCATGGTGATTCCAGCTTTTGAGATACAATACTCGCCTCGCGAAGGAGAGGATGTATACGCTGATAAAGATCCAATGTTAATGATTATTGGTCGCAGCTCAGGATTACTCTCAACACACCTAATCATTTCATTGGCCACCGTTTGAGTTAGAAAGAATGTCCCTTTTAAATTGATATTCATTACAAAATCAAAACTCTCTTCGGTGGTTGAGAGTATGTCTAATCGTTCTCTTGGTGCAACTCCTGCATTATTTATTAACATATCGATGCGTCCAAACTTGGCTAACACTTCTTGTACGAAGCAACTTCGATCTTCGTTCTTTGTGAGATTACCTTGGAAGTAGAAGACAGGTTGGCCTTCGTTTTCAATCTCTTGAAGTCCTTGTGCAATTTGGTTTGGATCGCTTAAATCCATGATCGCTATAGCACAGCCATCCTGGGCTAGCTGTAGTGCAATACCATGTCCAATGCCGCGGCCTGCACCAGTAATAATGGCTACCTTTTGATTAATCATAAAAAAACCTCCTAAATTTGCTTAATGTAGAGTAATTCGGTATACAAGGTCACATTTCCTATACAAGAACTATATATAATTATTTTGCGAAAATTCTTGCAAGATATGAGTCTCCCTCCTTAATTGAAGAAGACGATAAACAGCGTTAGAATGATAGCAGTTATGGACACTAATAATGAGGGTGCATTAGCTAGAGACGTCAATTGATCCTCTAGTTTGCTGATGGCATTTATTAGGTAGTCGCGCATGCTAATCGTTTTGGCAACAGTCAGACTTGCTGTGCGTGTATCATGGTGATTAGCCGGATCAAGCAAGGGTCTAACGAACAGGAAGATCACAAATCCTAGTGCTGCTATTTGCAGGCTAGCGCTAATAGCCTTAAACGAATATGGTGATAAAAAAGGATAAGGAAGCAACGCACTAATCAGATTCATGTTTACGCCAAAAGCGATAGTTAGTCCCGCAAGCAGAGTCATAGCGACTACTGCAGTATTCGGTAATCGTTTATCTACTTCTTTGATTAGCGGTTGTGAGAGTGCATCTCGCAGAAAACCGAAGTAGAGGAATTTAGCAAACGATAATGCGGTTCCGACACTTGCAATAGATACGATCAGCTGGAGAAACATACCAGACGTCGCATATTTAATGAGTGATTTACTAATGAAACCGTTTAGTGGAGGTAAACCAATAATAGCAAATGATGCAATGAGAGCCATGATCACAAGCCACCAAGGTTTTCTTTGTCTAATACAAAGATTATCTGATCCATAGAGATAAATAACAGCAGCAGCAATCATTAATAATAGTGTTTTATACACCATATGATTTAGTAAGTGTAACAGCCCGCCGTTCATTCCTATTTCACTGCCTATGCTGATACTTGCAATCATATAACCTAACTGGCTTATAATATGGTAACAAAGTAGTGAACGCATAGTTGTTTGCTGCAATGCTCGATAGACACCATATAATGCCATTATACCGCCAATATAGGCCACAATCTCCATTGGAGGCAGTATTCGTGCTAGGGCAAATATCCCAGCTTTCGTTGTGAAAATCGAGAGGGCGATAGTAGCACCAGGGCTAACCTTAGGGTATGTGTTCGGCAACCAAAAATGTAAAGGAATAAAGGCTGCTTTTGTGCCGATTCCAAGAATGAAAAACACTGTGCCAGCAACAGGAGGTACTATCTCTAAGCTACCTGCTACATTGAAGTGTAAAAGAATCCCGAATAAAAGGGATAATCCTGCTACAAGATGGGTGATGAGAAATACGGTTCCAAGAGCATTTTTGTGGGTACGATCGGTAAAAATGATCAAAGCTGTTGCAACTGTTAGTAGTTCCCAGGACAGAATGAAAGTGATATAGCTATTCGCAAAGGTGATACCTAAGGTACTTGAGATAGCAAAACCGATAACCATCAGTTGCTGCTTATCCATCAGGCTATCATTAAAGATGATAACAATTCCACCAAGTAGTAGGAACGCGCAAGTTGTAACAAGTGTATAGGGATGATAAGCCCAACTTGCTTCAAAAAGTACAGGCAAAACAACCACAGGTTTCACAGCATAGTTTGCTAAAATGGATAGTGGATAGATAAGTGAAATAAACAGCAGAGCACCCAAGATTGTTCGATAGTTTTGTTTCCCAGTTCCGATGATTAGACTGATCAAGAAGGGGCTTGATAACAGTAATAGTAAATACAAGTAATGATCTCCCTTCGAGTAGTGGTGCTTTTATTATACAACAAAACGAACGAAATGCAACGTAATTCGATAAACAAACAAGTGAGTACTCGTTTAGGAATTCAACGACCTAACGCTTCGAAAAACATGCGAAGCACATCGGCACCACCAATAAATGTACCTATAGTACTACCGATATTTGTAAGGACGACGACTAATAGCACACGAGTCAGTTTGTTTCTCCAAAAACCCTTAAGAGTGGTTATATCGTCAGACAGGCTTTCAAAATGCTCTACGTTTGGACGCCGCACAAACGTTTCGACGAGACCAGATACCCAACCCGCTGCTAGGAAGGGATTCATCGAGCTTAATGGTGCTGCTAAGAAAGCTGCAATAATGGTAAAAGGATGTCCCCAAGCTAATATTGCACCAATAGCCGAGAAACTACCATTCCACAGGATCCAATTGATGGATTGTTGCATGCCCACATCCTTATTTAAGAAAAATGTGTAGGCAATTACCCCCAAAATTAGAGCAGGAATTAACCACGGAATGATACGAGGCCAACGAGACTTGGTTGGGATTTGGGCAAGTGCTGTTAGGTCATGATCATTGTAAATCTCTTTGGTGATTCCTGGTATATGGGCGGCACCTAAAACAGCGACAATTTTCTCTCCTGGTGCATCTTTAATTTTTTGGGATAGATATTGATCCCGCTCATCAATTAGGGGAACTTTTAATTGTGGAAAGGCATCAGTGAATTCGTCAAGCATAGCTCCTAGCATATCTTTGGATTTCAGTTTTTCCATATCTTCTTCGGTGATATCGCCACCACCAAATAAACTCATCATAATCTGGACAATCAGTTGCATTTTGGCTATTAGGCCAATACCGTGCCAAACTCGCTGAAAGGTGACCTGAATGTCACGATCTGCCAAGACCAATGTAGCTGTGTGCTCGCGGGCTGAAGTGATGCCTTGAATCATCTCTTGTCCTGGTGTTACCCCAAATTGTTTTGCTAGGCGCCGTTGAAATGAGGAGATTATTAGATTCACTAATAGGAGCGTAGCCTTCTTGTCTTTAATAATCTTAAAGATATCCGTTTCTTTCCATTTTTGGCCAGCGACGATGGACTGGTACCGTTGTTGATCCAATTCTACGCACACGGCGTCAGGTTGTTCCTGTTCAATGACTTCTTTAACCTGATCCGCACTACGTTTGGAAACATGAGCGGTGCCTATAAGAATGATCGTCTTACCATTACACTGCAGTCGCGTGATGTTCTCTTCTCCGTTATGTTGATCGTGTTCCATCGATTACCACCCTTTGTCTTAAATGATAGGGCTAAAAACCCTCTATCTATTGTAGCATAAAGCTTGTCGAAGATCTCGATAAATAATAAAAAGTTGGCATGGAACTTGACGAACGGTTTTTCAGGGCGGTATAATGAATAGAATCGTCTAGAGTATGAGGGGAAGAGACTATGAGCAAAAAAATATATGCGAAGCAACTGATAGCTTGTTTTCGAGAAGATGGATTTCAGCTAGACTTTGATATAGTCGAGAGAACATCAGTTACTACTGCTAACGAAGAATCGGAACAGAAAATCTATGAAGAATCTTTGGCAGACCCATATAGAATGCTCTTTTATCTTGGGTGTACGGAGGATGGAATCGAGTGGTCTGCTTCTTTGGCATTTCTACATAAGATTGCAGTTAGATTTATACAAGGGCTAGCGAAAACACCAGATATTGAGGAAATCCGCGAGGAGACACGGATTTCGCCGACTGAGCCTGAAATTATCGATATTTTAGCGAGTGTTCCCTATGCGATTGGAATTGAATATATCGACGCGAATTGGATCAAACGGATCTATAAGCATTTGTCTACTGTGTTTACAGTGGAAATTAGGAGCTTTTCAGGGACTGTCAGTGAGTTTTTATTGCAGCATAACGCAAAAATTAACATTTTCGGTAAGGTCTTCTTCCATTTAGTTGAGAATAAGTCGGATAGCTATCCGTTTGCATTTTTGGCAACCTACAGCACGGGAAAACTTCAAGACAAAAAAGCTGTTCATACACCGCTTAAAAATGCACTGCTTGAATTTAAAGGCCGGCATGATTTATTATTACAGTTACTATCCACTGTGAGCAAGGCAGCCCAAACGAGTGAGTTTATCTCGGAGTTCGTTGAGAGTGGTGAATTGTTTAGTCCACTAAAGTTTACAAGTCGCGAAGCGTATACGTTTCTTAAAGAGATACCGCTTTATGAACAATGTGGTATTCTTTGCCGTATGCCTGACTGGTGGAAAAAAAGTAGCCATTCGTTTAGACTCTCCGTCAAGGTCGGCGATAGAGAACCATCAAGGGTGGGTATGGATGCACTGCTTAGTTTCAGTCCAGAATTGTATTTTGGTGAAGAGAAAATTACGGAAGAGGAGTTCCGATCGTTAGTAGCGCAAACAAGTGGTCTGTCGTTTATTAAAGGTAAATGGGTCGAGGTGGATCATGAAAAGCTACAAGCAACACTAGAAGCGTATGAAAATGCTAAGAAGTTATCAGATAACGGCGAATACAGTATTGCAGAGGCGATGCGTATCCAGCTAAATGCTGCTACACTGCTTGGCGTAAACGAAGACGCTGTTAACTTGGAGGTTTCTAATGGGGAGTGGTTAAATACGGTTACTGCAAAACTCACTAACCCCACCTTAATTGCGAATACTGCAACGAGCGATGACTTTCGAGCAACTTTACGTGCATACCAGCAAAAAGGCTTTGATTGGCTAAATTATATGAAGACTCTCGGTTTTGGAGCCTGCCTTGCTGACGATATGGGACTTGGGAAAACGGTGCAAATTATTGCGCTGCTAGAACATATGAGGGTTCAGGCAAGTAATAGATCGCTGTTAATTATTCCTGCGTCATTAATGGGTAATTGGCAAAAAGAACTAGAAAAGTTTGCGCCAATGCTAAACTACAAGCTTGTTTTTAGTAGCAAGGATAAGCTGGATTTGAGCAGAGTTGAGGGTACAGACTTGTATATAACAACATACGGAATGGTAGCACGACTTGATGCGCTTAGAACCGTAGAGTGGGATTTAGTAATTCTCGATGAAGCGCAGGCTGTCAAAAATCCAGGTACGAAGCAAACTAAAGCGGTGAAGCAACTACATGCACGGGCAAGGATAGCGATGACAGGGACACCTATTGAGAATAGTTTGTCGGATTTGTGGTCACTTTTTGATTTCCTTAATACAGGGCTACTTGGCTCTGCAAAAGAGTTTAAGCTGTTTACCAAAGGTTTAAAAGAGAGCAAATCCGATTATGCAAAGCTGCGGAGTGTTGTTAGTCCATTTATTTTGCGGCGATTAAAAACGGATAAAACAGTAATCGCTGATCTACCGGAAAAAATGGAAATGAAAGCATATGCAACCCTTACAAAGAAGCAAGTTGTATTATATACTAGCTTGGTCAAGGAGTTAAAAAAGAAATTAGAAGTCGCTGAAGGCATTGAACGCAAAGGACTGGTTTTGGCTAGTATTATGAAATTCAAACAGATTTGTAATCATCCTGACCAATATTTAGGTCAATCTGAATTCCTATATCAACATAGCGGTAAGTATGAACGATTGTCTCATATTTGTGAAACCATCTACAAAAAGCGAGAGCGAGTGCTTGTCTTTACGCAGTTTAAGGAAATGACCAAACCGCTATCCGACTTTCTTACGCAGATTTTTAAGCGTGAAGGACTTATTTTACATGGACAAACACCAGTGAAGAAGCGAGCAGAACTTGTGGATAGATTTTGTGGCGAAGAATATGTTCCCTATATGGTTCTATCGTTAAAAGCTGGTGGGGTCGGACTAAATTTAACGGCTGCAAATCATGTAATCCATTTTGATCGTTGGTGGAATCCTGCTGTTGAGAATCAAGCGACTGACCGGGCTTTTCGGATTGGCCAACAAAAAAATGTGATGGTGCACAAATTCATTACCTCTGGTACAATTGAGGAGAAAATTGATATGATGATTGAGGACAAAAGTAAGCTAGCTAGTGACATCATCGCGTCGTCAAAAGAGAATTGGATCACTGAACTTGATAATAACCAGTTATTAGAGTTGTTTACATTGGTATAGGCGGTGGGAATGAATGGCATACTTTCCAAAATATGTGCCTGTTGCAAAAAGGAAGAAAAAAGCACAAGCGCTAGTCTCGAAGCTAAAAAAGAAAAATCCAGATTTAGCACCGATTATAATAACGGGAAATAGCATTGCGACCATGTGGTGGGGTAAAGCATGGAATAAGAATCTGGAGATTTATGCTGATTACTCGAATAGAATTTCGCGCGGGCGGAGTTATGTAAGAAATGGCGCTGTCATTGATTTGCAGATTAAAACAGGAATTGTGCAGGCTCTTGTGCAAGGAAGTGAGGGGGAACCGTATAGAATAGAAATAAAAATAGCGCCGCTTTCAAAGGAGAAGTGGGATAGTCTATTAGCGTTATCTAATCAGAAAATAGATAGCATTGCAGAACTTCTTGAGGGAAAATTCCCTCGGGAACTTGAAGAAATTTTTTTGCTGAAAGGAAGAGGTTTATTCCCCACACGTAAAGAAATAGAGTTTAACTGTAGTTGTTATGATTGGGCGAATATGTGTAAGCATGTGACCGCTGCCTTATATGGGATTGGTGCGCGGTTCGATGAAGACCCCACGTTGTTTTTTACACTACGTAGTATTGAATTCGAGGCATTAGTGAAGAAAACAATTGAGCAAAAAATGCAGAGTATGCTTAAGAATTCGGGTAAAAAGAGTTGTCGTGTGCTTGATGATACGGATGTTTTTGAGTTGTTTGGAGTGTAGAAGTGTACGAGGAGGCGTGTTAGATGACCCAACGAGTACTATCCAATGGTGAAGAAGGGAACTGCCTTACATGTGTAGTTGCAAGCGATCACCAGTCTAACGATTTTGCGGTTCAGCGTTATGGATAAGCAAAGGCTAAAGATTTGGATGATTGTTTCAACGAATGTCGATGAGCGCTCGTTTTTTCGTCAAGAGTTTCAGCAATTAGAACGCTTGCTTGGTCTAAGGATTGAGTTACGGTTTTTAAGTTGGAGACGAGCTTATGGTAGTCTCGTTAAAGCATACAAAGAGAATGAAACACCTGATATTTTTGGGTTAGGAAGCACTTGGGTTCATCCCTTTGCTTATCTTGGATATTTAGATCCTGTACCCCAGTCTTTTCGAATGCAGCAAGTGTTGGCTCCGTGGATTACTAAGTGCATCTTTTACCAGAATCGTCAATATGCAGTGCCTTTAACGGCTGAATCCATGGCGCTAATGGCAAGGGCTGATGTATTAGATGCACTCAACGTGAACGCACAAGATTTAAGACATTGGAGTGGGCTTTTGGATACTTGTAAATACCTAGCTTCTCTTCCTGAAACGGATCGAGAGAAACTCAATTTTCAAACTCCTATGGCTTTTCCTATTCGGCCAGAGATAGGTACATTTCATCGCTGTGCTGCTTGGATGATGAGAGAAGGGTGGCAGTTTCCAGATCTATCGTCACTACCCTCTACCCTCTTTGCTGATCAGGTTTGTCTCAACGTGTTTCAGCAGATTGGTTTGCTATTTCAAGCGTGCCACTCAACGGTGGATGAAGCTCGACTCCATCCACTAATGATGTACGAACGGTCTTTACCCACCAATCAATATGTATTTTATTTAGGTAATGGTTCAGAAATTGTGGTAGATACCTTAGATAAAGATAACCTGAACCATGGGGATTTGATTGCACTTCCACTTCCAAGTTTGTCGGGTAGTCAGGGTGGCTACGGTGGAGGTACAGTTCTATGTGTTTCAGCACGATCAAAAATTAAGAACATTGCTTGGCAAGGGATTGAATATATGCAAAGCGATAGGTTCATCAGTAAACTAGCAGAGGTTTCTGGGCTTCTTCCTGCCTATAAATGCAAATTTTGGGAACGGAATCGCTCCAATCCACAAATTAGTTTTTTAGAGTCGCAGATTCGCGAAAGTGTCTCTTACTCATTTCATCCTATCTGGAGAGCTGTAGAGGATGCACTTGGGACACAAGTGTCTCAATTATTATGGAATCTCTTACAATCGCCATCATCCTTTGATAAACGGAATTTATCTGATGCTCTTGTGCAATTTGATGAGCATATTCAGTATGTACTTCGTATGGCTTGGGAGTTGTATGACCATGACTAATGCTTTAGGTAGCCAAAAAGCACTACAGATATGCGTGAAAACCAGTGAGATTTTCTCTAATCTAAATTCTTTGAATGTAAGCTATGAGGAACTTGGGTTATTTCTCTTTCAACAGTTACGATCCTGCTGTGAGCAACTTCGGTTATATGTAGTCAATAATCACGGGGAATACCAAGAGGAAGTAGTATGTAGTGATAGCGGTGTTTACCAGGGTTTTGATATTATACCTAAGTATCAATTGCCGGATCAGCTTCTAGAACACCAAGAGCCTGTCTATCATACCCGGAATAATCTTCACCTTACAGTTGTTCCTTTAACTTTAGCCTCTGATAGTATGCTTGTGGGTTTTATCGAGTTGCGTAGTCATAATCCGTGGAACAAGCGTACTGTAGCTACAATTCAAAGGGTTGGACAGACCATAGCTTTAGGGATTTCCTATGGCAAATTAATTCGAGATGATCAGAAAATCAGGCGTTTTATTAGTAGAACCGCGTTATTAACAGAGCACTTACATCATAATCAGACAGTCGATGAATTGGTCAATGTTTTCTTGAGTGAGACGGTTAATCATCTAGAGTTTGATCGGGTAACTATACATATCTATGGTGATCGACCAGGTGAAAACTTAATTAGCCGTTGTGCAATATCTACAGGGCAGATGTTTGATCTACATAAGCATCCACTACATGCATTTAGTGAATCGAAGAGTGTATCCAGCGAGAAAGCCCTCTTTTTTCACTTAGCGACTCATTCTAGTGTAATCGGAGAAGTATTGTTTGACAATTTGTATTCCCAATTTATGATTCCGAATAATTATCGGGAAATGCTTATCCCATTATGCAATAGTTTTGCGGCCACTATTGATAACATTCGACTGCTAAAGAACGCTGAACGCTCAGCGCAAATCGATGGTTTAACGAGCCTTTATAACAGAACCTATTTTGAAACACAGCTATCTCGCGTTGCGACGGAGGGAATTTTACCGTTTTCAATTATTATTGGTGATGTAAATGGTTTAAAAATTACAAATGACGTTTTTGGTCATTTAGAAGGCGATAAGATACTATTAGCGATTAGTAAAATTCTTAGATCGAGTTGCAGTGATTCCGACGTCGTTGCGCGTTGGGGTGGTGATGAATTTATTATTTTATTACCTGGTTCCACCTGTGACCAAGCCCAAATAATATGTGATGCTATTCAAGAAAAGTGTACACAAGTAAACTTGGATACAGTCCGATTATCTCTCTCGCTAGGATGTGCTACACAGTACGAACGAGAGGATGATGTTAGTGCGACAATTAAGCGAGCGGAGAGTTTAATGTACCACAATAAAATGCAGGATCGTGAGGGTTTTCGTAAGTCTTTTTTACTATCGTTACAAAGGAAGTTACACGAGAAATGCTTCGAATCGATGGATCACATTAGACGTATGGATACTCTAGCTACAGAGCTTGGACGATTCCTCCGGTTGAGCCTGGCGCAAATCAAGGACTTACAACTTTTGGTAATGCTACATGATATTGGCAAGGTGACGATTAGCCAGGATATTTTGGGGAAACCAGCAGATTTATGCGAGGAGGAATGGATTGAAGTTCGCAAGCATCCAGAGTTTGGCTATCGTATTGCTCAGACTTCGGCTGAACTAGCGCCCGTTGCCAATGATATTCTCTGTCACCATGAGTATTGGAATGGAGAAGGGTATCCTTTTGGTAAGAAAGGAACAGAGATTCCACTTTTGGCGCGGATTGTGGCGATTATTGATGCATACGATGCCATGACGAACGATCGACCCTATCGAGAGGCGATTTCGCATGAAGAAGCACTCTTAGAACTAATTCGCTGCTCGGGATCTCAGTTTGATCCTAATTTCGTCAATGCTTTTTGTGTTTTGTTTAAAGAGTCACCTTTTTAGAAGGAATATGTGGCGTGGTTTAGCAATATATATATGTATGTACTAAGGTATCTATCAAGATAAATTGAATTAGACTTGACAAAGAAACATTTATTATAATATGATAGCAATAATGTGGGTATTATTTATGGGTCGCTTATAAAGGAGAGATTATAGTGAAAATTCTAGTACTTAATAGTGGAAGTTCTTCCATTAAGTATCAGCTTTTTAGAATGACAGATGAAGCGGTATTAGCAAAGGGCATGGTACAACGGATTGGTATTCAAAACTCATTTCTGGATCACAAAACAATTAGTGGGGAAGAAATCCATATAGACCAAGCGATTTCTGATCATAACAAGGGCATTCAACTAGTTATGGAAACATTATTACATCGAGATTATGGTGTCCTCCAAGATATTACAGAGATTAGTGCAATTGGGCACCGTGTTGTTCACGGCGGAGAGAAGTTTAAGGTGTCCACACTAATTAACGATGAAGTGATTGCTCATATCGAAAGCGTTTCTGATCTAGCTCCGCTACATAATCCGCATAACTTATCGGGTATTCGTATTTGTAGTGAATTATTGCAAGGTAAACCTCAAGTAGCAGTTTTTGATACGGTTTTTCATCAAACAATGGAAAAAGAGGCGTACATGTATGCGCTTCCCTATAAATACTATACAGACTATGGAATTCGTAAATATGGCTTTCATGGTACATCTCATAAATATGTGGCCAATCGTTGTGCAGTCGTTCTCGGTAAGCCATTATCTGATCTAAAACTTATTAGTTGTCATCTAGGTAACGGAGCTAGTGTAACGGCGATTCGCGCAGGAAAATCGATTGATACTAGCATGGGACTTACTCCCTTAGAAGGTTTAGTAATGGGTACTCGTTGTGGAGATCTCGATCCTGCAATCATTCCGTATATCATGGAAAAAGAGAATTTAACCTCTAGTAAACTAGATAGTCTCTTGAATAAGGAAAGTGGTTTACTAGGACTTTCGGGGATCAGTAATGATGTTCGTGATATTGAAGAAGCAGCCCAAGCAGGCGATGAACGGGCTATAATCGCCTTAAACAGCTTTATCTACCGTATACAAAAGTATATCGGAGCGTATATTGTTGCAATGGGTGGTATAGATGCCATTATATTTACCGCTGGTGTGGGAGAAAACCAAAGTTATTCCCGTAAATTGATATGTGATGGGCTAGCATTTTTAGGCGTGGATCTAGATAGCGAAAGAAATACGGTAAAAGGAGAGGAACAAGTAATCACAACGAGTGACTCTCTGATTAAGGTGCTCGTCGTCCCCACTGATGAAGAGCTGATGATTGCCAAGGATACTGCAGATCTGGTGGAAAAGCACTAGTTAATTGCCTTGTAAACACTCCTTTTGAACAGAAAGGGGTGTTTTTTTTTATGCAGTGAAGTTGATTTGCAGGTGATAGTACTTAGATGACGAAGTTAATATGATAAGATTCAGGAATTTAAGGAGGATTCTCATGCCACCTAGAAAACGTTTAGGCGACATTCTCCAGGATAATGGTTTGCTTGATGAACAACAATTACAAAAAGGTCTAGAAATGCAACGTAATTCAGGAGAAAAACTTGGGGAAGCGCTAGTAAAACTAAAGATTGTCACATCGGAACAGATAGCCAATGCTTTAAGCGAGCATTTAGGTGTAGAACGTGTTAATTTTGCAAGAAGATATATACCCAGTGAAACAGTTAAGTTGGTGCCAGAAGAAATACTAAAAGAATTTAAGATAATGCCGATTGAGCTGAACGGCAGCAATTTAACTGTGGCTATGGTCGATCCTTTGAATATATTGATTATTGATCGTTTACAAGAGATAACTGGTTTTTCAATAACTCCTTTAATAGCAACTTCATCCGAAATTGATGAGGCGATACAACGAACTCGAGACATTGGCATTTCTGCTAATAAGGTGTTTGCAGAATTTGGTCACGACGAGATTCTCGATGACAAACAGGACACGGAGCAATTAATTGGTGATGCCCCTGGAGTTAAATTGGCTAATATGATACTCCAACAAGCCATTCGCCAAAAAGCTAGCGATATCCACTTTGAACCACGGGAAGAGGATTTGCGAGTGCGGTTTCGTGTGGATGGAATTATGCAGGATATTATGGTGGTTCCAAAATCCTTACGGACTGATGTTAATTCTCGCATAAAAATTATGTCCAATCTTGATATTACAGAACGCCGTAAGCCTCAAGATGGACGGATCCAAGTCGCCCTTGAGGGTGGCGAGGTCGATATGCGGATTTCCACATTACCAACCATGTATGGAGAGAAAATTGTAGCTAGAGTACTAAATAAATCTGATCAGATGTTAACCATTGAGGATTTTGGCTTTGAGGATAGCTCAAAAGAAAAATTGTATCGGATATTGCGGCAAAATCAAGGATTAATTCTTGTAACAGGTCCTACAGGTAGTGGTAAAACCACGACTCTTTATGGCTTTCTCGCACATTTAAATACACCAGAGAAGAATATTATTACTGTCGAAGATCCTGTTGAATATCGCTTAGATGGAATTAGTCAGGTACAAACGAATGCAAAAGTAGGGCTAAGTTTTTCTGTCGGACTGCGTTCGGTACTCCGCCAAGATCCAGATACGATCATGGTGGGTGAGATACGCGACGGCGAAACTGCTGAAATTGCGATTCGTGCAGCACTAACGGGACATTTAGTTTTAAGCACTTTACATACAAATAGTGCAGTTGCATGTATTGCTCGGTTGAGCGATATGGGAATCGAACCCTATATGCTAAGCTCAACGATTACCGGAGTAATAGCGCAGCGTTTAGTTCGGACGATATGCAGCGAGTGTAAGGAATCCGTTCCCTTAACAGACCCTATCATGATTCGCTTCATTCAATCGTTACATGTTCCAGTCCCTGACCATGTGTACCAAGGACGTGGATGCCCAGTTTGTAACAATACTGGTTATCGTGGTCGAGCAGCACTTGAGGAAGTCTTATTGCTAAATCGCGAATTGCGGCAAGCGATCGATCAACGAGCAACCGAGCTAGAAATGGAGGATATCGCAATCAAGTCCGGGTTTGTTAGCTTACAAACCAATGCTGTCCGGAAATTAATTGCAGGTATTACTTCGGTTGCTGAGATAATCCGAACAGTGTATAGTGTAGACGAAGAGGAGGCGTTTTTGTGAAAGTAGCTGATAGTATTCAACTTTTACTAGAGATTGCTGTTGACCAAAGGGCATCCGATCTACATTTATCCCCAGCTGTACCACCGAGTTTACGCATATATGGGGAGATGGCTCCCATTGAAGGTATAGAGCCATTGCGACCGATTGTGATTGAAAATCTCATCAAAACGATTGTCTCCGATCCAAACTGGCAGCAATATCAAGCGACAGGCGAAGTGGACTTTTCCTATGGTATTCCTGGACTTGGTCGTTTTCGTTGTAACGTCTATCGCCAACGTGGTTCTATTTCCGCAGCAATCCGTGTGATCAATTCGACTGTATTATCCTTTGATCAGCTAGGTCTACCCGATGTTTTGGAGGAATTGTGCCAGAAGCGGGATGGATTGGTGCTAGTAACTGGACCGACTGGCAGTGGTAAGTCAACAACTCTTGCTTCCATGATTGACTTGATTAACAAGAAACGGCGCGGTGTTATAGTAACGCTAGAAGATCCGATTGAATACTTACATCAACACAATCGTTGTATTGTCAATCAGAGAGAAATCGGATCAGACACGAATTCTTTTGCAAATGGATTGCGTGCAGCTCTACGAGGAGACCCTGACGTTATATTAGTAGGAGAAATGCGCGATTTAGAAACGATTCAAACTGCCATTACCGCAGCAGAAACTGGTCACTTGGTATTTTCAACACTACATACTCGCAGTGCTGCGAAAACTATTGATCGAATCGTCGATGTCTTCCCAACCCAAAATCAACAACAAATTCGAATTCAATTAGCTTCGGTATTAGAGGCTGTAATATCACAACAGCTGATCCCTCGTAAGACGAGTAAGGGAATGGTCCCAGCAATTGAGGTTATGATTGGTACTCCAGCGATTCGCAATATGATTCGAGATGCCAAGACACATCAAATACCCAGTGTGATTGAAACTGGGTCGCGATTTGGAATGCAAACAATGAATTCGGCCTTAGATGGTCTCGTTATGCTTGGGCATATTGATCCAACGGAAGCGGAGTTACGCCGAAACGTTTAAGAGTAGGGTGGTTGGTTGTATGAGGAAATTCCAGTACAAAGCAAAAAATCGTTTAGGACAAGCTGTCTCAGGTGTCTACGAAGCCGAATCACGAGAAATAGCAGTTGATAATCTGCGTCAGCAAGGTTTTTTTATTACTGTCATTAAGGAAGCGGCGCAACCTGCAACGGCTAATTTATTTGGAGCACGCGGAAAACTAAAAGCAAAATTTCTTGCTTTGTTTTGTCGTCAATTTGCGTTACAACTTGGAGTCGGTTTATCATTGGTCCGTAGTTTACAATTACAGCAAGAACAAGCACCGGATATCCGTTTAAAAAAGGCCTTAGAGCAGATTCGCTTAGAAGTCTCTAGTGGAACGCCATTCACGAAAAGCTTGGAGAAGCACAAAAGTCTTTTTCCTCACGTCTTTATTCACTTAGTCGAAGCAGGGGAAATTGCTGGAGCATTACCGGAAGTACTCGATCGCCTAGCCATCTACTATGAGCGTGAGGATGAGTTACGGAAAAAAGTATCAGAAGCTTTAATGTATCCTGCAATCATCTCGACGGTAGCAGTAATAATGGTATTTTTGCTCGTTTTTTTCGTGCTACCGATGTTAATTGGTAATTTCGCAAGTTTTGGGGTTCAACCACCACCCCTAACGCAAGCTGTGCTTGATGCTCGTTTGGTTTTAATCCAATACTGGTATGTTTTTCTTGCTAGCATTGTTGGTTTCGTCTTTCTGATAAAATGGTACATTAATACCGCGAGTGGTAAACTGAAGATACATCGACTCACTTTGATTTTACCTATCCTAGGTGCGCTCCAAAAAATGGTGATTTACTCACGGTTTTGCCGTACACTTAGTCTGATGCTCAGTAGCGGTATCTCTATGATCCAATCGCTGCAAATCCTAGAACGGCTAATTGATAATAAAGTGATTCAAATCGCCATTAGTGAAGCAAGGCATGGCGTGGAAAAAGGACAAGGTCTCAGTGGTCCATTAGCAAATCATAGAGCATTTACACCGATGTTGGTACAAATGTTTGCGATTGGCGAAGAAACAGGGAGTTTAGAGGACGTCCTTGTGCAACTAGCTGACTATTATGATCGAGAAGTTAACTATGCGGTGTCCAGTTTTACAAAGCTGCTAGAGCCTATCGTTATGATAGTTCTTGCTGTTGTGGTATTGTTTATTTTATTATCGGTTTACTTACCAATGATGCAGATGGTAACTGCTTTGTAAAGGAGTGATATTATGGTAAAAAGTTGCTTAGGACTCGACATTGGTCATGCAACCATTAAGCTAGTTGAGGCCCAGCGAAAGGGCAAAGGCGTGGTCATAACTCGCTACGGTTCAATACCTACACCAGAAAAATCGTACCTAAAAAGTAAAATCCTAAACGTCGACGGTATTGCACAAAGCGTACGGACGCTTGTGAAGAATATGGGTACGACGACGAAATCGGTATGTCTAGGTTTAACAAGTTCAGAGATTGTTATTAAAACAATTACTATGCCTAATATGCAAACGAAGGAATTAGAGCAAGCCTTGGAATTTGAGTTACACGACCATGTCGGTTTTGCTTATAACAGTCCGAAGGAAGTAGCGTTTAGTTATGATGTGATGCATAAAGATGCAACCCAACAAACTATCTTACTCGTGGCTTGTAAACGTGAAGTCATTGAGCCTTATATGAGTATTGTTGATAAAGCTGGATTGGATCTAGCCATCATAGATATTCAAGCTTTAGCATTACCGCGGGTCAGTCCTCAAATAAGAAGTAGTTGCTTTATTGACATTGGGAGCTTACAAACTACGATTTACATTCAACAAAATGACGAGTTCAAAGTGTATCGGATACTCCCCCTTGGTATGGAGCACCTAATCAACGGACTATCGGAGGCATACTCGGAGCAGTATGCGCAAAGTAAAGCCTTGTTATTTAAGGAGGATATCTCTGACTTAATGACCAATGGTACTGGTACAAAAGGTACACTCAGAGCCTTTATTGGCCAGCTAGTCGGTGGAGTGCTCCAAACTCTTGATTTCTTTCGAGCTCAAGAACGAGCTAGTAATATTGATGAAGTGCTAGATAGTGTGTGCTTAGTAGGTGGTGTTGCCCATGTCAAAGGCATAGACAAATTATTAAACGAAGAAGTGGATATTAGCGTAGAGGTGTTAAATCCATTTACTGTAGTTGGTTGCACCCCAGACATGGTTGCACCTCTCGACTACGCAACCTATGCATCAGCTACTGGGTTGGCTATTAGGGGGTTAGAGCAATGAAGATCAATCTTCTCCCTGCTGAAAAACGACCGTTGCGTTCGAATCAAATTCGATGGGAATTTGTGATACTGCTGATTACATTTTTAGGGTTTACTGCCATCACCGCTTTTAGCTTCCTTGAACGATCCAATCTAGACTCTCTTCAACATGAATTCGATGGACTGGTGCAGTATCGGAGTATTCTCCAATTGCAGAGAGCCAGGGCTGAAGAAATGCAGGCCGAAGTTAGCGCCATTAAAGCAGAACATGCACGGATGACCAAAATCTTAAAAAAATCCGAGGATGGATTTACAATTTCGTTGTTAGACCAAATCCAAGCTAGTGTTATGCAAGATATTTATTTTGAGCGATTTGTTAAGAGTACTTCAGTCGTTGAGTTGCGTGGATACACGGAAAATTTGACATCACTTACACAATTTATTCAGCGTCTTGAGGATTTTGGTAATGGAACACGCATCCGCGATCTTCGTCATGACGAACGTCATCCATTTTTGCGTTTCTATCTAGAAATTGAAAGGAGACGCTGAGCATGCAGATCATTTCACAAATAAAGGTATTAAACGAGCGGATCAGTGTCCTAGTTCTATTTTCTGCGTTCTTGTTTTTATTGTTAACGGTGATCAGTTTTTTTGCATTGTACATGCCGGCCAAAGAGCAAGCAAGTTTGTTGCAAGAAGGAATCGATCAAGAGCAACGAACCCATGAAATGCTATTGCGTTTACCTGTAAGCACTCCACTGGATTCCAGTGTGCTAAGGGATATAGAGCAGTATAGACTTCTATTTCCGCAAGTAACGGATTTTCCACTCGTTGTTGCATGGATCAATGATTTCATAAAAACAGGTTTCTTGGAGGGTTTCTTAGAATATACACCATTAAGGGTTGACCAGGATTACTTTACGTCTAATCTTAAGTTGCGATTTCATGGCGAGTATGAGCAGTTCCTGCTGTTCGTCAATACATTAGAGCAGAATTTGCCAAATCTTGCTATCACCTATGTCTCGCTAGAAGTAGATGAAGAGCGTAGACTAGCTGGCTTGGTAGAAATGACTTTGTCTGTATTGCCCAATTCCAAGCAGTCGAAGCAGGCTTGGCAAGCACGGAAAAATGTGGATTTGACTGATCTTGTTGTCGTTGATAATTTTGGCTATCCTTTCTATATGATTGAAGACTTTTATAGTAATTCGATTAAAGTTTTAGGGGTCGTCACAGAGGAGAGAACTGCAAGAGTTCTTATTTCTAACGGAAGCCAACAGAACTGGATGCAAATAGGTGACACACTACGTGGAGGCACAATATCCGAGATTAGTGGGCAAGGCGTATCCGTGCAATTTGGTGGAATTATTATCATGTTACGTATTGGAGGGTAAGAACATGCATTGGTTCAGCAACTAAGGTGGAGTAACAAGGCGTATCATGATAATGTTAAATCCAGCGTAGAAGTGAGAGTTAAGTTCTGGTAGATTACGAAGGAGATGGTATATATGAAGGCTGGTTCCACAGAATATCAGGTTCACAATTATATGGAAGATATTGTTAAAGAAATTCTCCAGAAGCTGATTAAGAAAGAGACAGATATTTGCACCTGCACACATTGTCTGGCAGATATGACAGCAAGTGCACTAAATACAGTGACTCCTAAATACGAGACGAGTGGACCTGATATGTCTCAACTTGATGAAGACGCTCTGTATGAAGTGATGTCGAAGGTGTATGCAGCTATGGTTAGAGTTAGCAAAAATCCAAGACATGATCAAAATACGTTTGATCCAGAGGCAGTCCATTTGTATAACCTCAGTGAGGTTTTAGTTAATAACGTGCTTAGTGAGACACTGGCGTCGGATACTAGTGGGCCGACAGACTCTGAGTATCTAGCAAAGATAGCGTCTATCTGTCTTAACGAGGTCAAACCTCGCTATGCCTTGACAAGAAAGGGTGTATCTTTTCAGCGGTTAGCACAACTCGAACATCAGCATTTACCGGATCTCTTAGTTATCATCCATAACGCAATAAAAGCAGTATCGAAGTAATTTCATGTTAAAGCTAGAGCCCGTGAGCTCTAGCTTTCTAACTATATGGGAGTTGATTCTGATGGTAACTGCAGCAGTTGCCTTGTTGTTCGGATTTGTTTTAGGTAGTTTCTATAACGTGGTCATTTGGCGGCTTCCTCGAGGAGAATCGATAATTTATCCTGCTTCTCATTGTTCTAGCTGTCAAACACAATTACAGCCTATTGATCTCATTCCAGTTCTTAGTTTTCTAATGCAGAGAGGTCGCTGCCGATACTGCCAAAGAGCAATTAGTTGGCAATACCCCGCAGTTGAATTAATGACAGCCACTGGTTTTGCTATTTTTGCTTACTATACTAGCGGGTGGCAGATTCTAGTAGGCCTTACCTTGTTTTCCCTTCTCTTTGTGGGATCCGTCATTGATTTACAGCATAAAATAATCCCAAACGTGCTTACTCTCACTGGAGTGGTTTTAGGTATTTCATTTGCTCTCTTTGGCATTTATATACCTATCATGGATAGTCTCTGGGGTGTGGTTACTGGTGGTGGTATTCTACTTTTGGTATCCATCCTATCCGGTGGAGGAATGGGAATGGGTGATGTAAAGTTGTTAGCTATGATTGGTAGCTTTTTGGGTCCGATGGGCAGTTTAATATCTTTGTTTGTGGGTTCATTAATTGGTAGTATTGTGGGGCTAGTTTATTTAAAAGTGACAAACCAAGACCGGAAGACAGTGATTCCATTCGGACCATTTTTAAGTATTGGTGGACTCGTTAGCTTTTGGTGGATACTGATTCGCTAAAACTCATAAACCACCGTCGCTAAATGGCAAAAAAAAAAGCAGTGTATGTGCAGGAATCACAGACTTAATATGGAATTAACAAACAAGGAGGTGATACCTATGAATGTAATGTTTGAAGCTGCAAATTATTTTGTTCGTATTCGAGAGGATAGAGGTCGCTTAAAGCTAACTGTATGGAGTCAAAAAGGGGATAAGGTTGTTAGTGAATATGTAAGCGCTGCATCACTAGATAATGTCTGGCAAAACATTGCTACTCTAAGCTCCTTGGATGTTGTACAATTGGTTAAGGAGCGCTTAGTAGGCTAAGTTTGTTAATATACAAAAAATTATTACAATTTATCTTGACGATCAAGTTGGATTGTAGTACATTATATACAGATAGATTTGCTGCTAGATGGTAACGAAAATTGTTAAAAACCCTGAAGCGATTGCTTCAGGGTTTTTAGTTACGTTTAATCATATCGATAAAGTATTGATGAAATCGTTGGTCCGTTGTTAATTCTGGATGAAAAGCAGTGACGAGGATATTAGCTTGTGTCGCTGCCACGAGCTTATCTTTAACATAAATCCAGGGTTTTACCTTGGATCCATACTCCGTAATAATAGGAGCACGAATAAAAACTAATTGAATCGGGGGATCACTAAGGGCAACAATATTCTCGTAGGTAATGAAGCTTGCTAATTGGCTACCATATGCGTTACGTTGCACTGTAATGTCCATTAGACCTAGATGGTTGGAACTCTCTCCTACAATCTGTTTAGCCAAGAGGATTAAACCTGCACAGGTTCCCCAAAGGGGTATTCCTAGTTTCGCTAGTTCAAGAATTGGCTCTACAAGTTCAAACTCATGTAGTAGTTTTCCTATGGTGGTACTCTCACCACCAGGTAAGATGAGTCCATCTAGTCCCCTGAGCTGTTTTGGTTTCTTTATCGCAATCGGTTGTACTTGGGGTAGTGTAGCTAAGAGCTCAAGATGCTCGCTAACGCCTCCTTGTAATGCGAGGACACCAACATGTAACACATTACCACCCGCGCTCTGCTAGGCGTTGCTCAGTGGGGATAGAGCTGATATCTAGACCAGACATAGGCTCACCGAGATCTTCAGATACGCGAGCAATAATATCAGCATCATCAAAGTGCGTCGTTGCTTGTACAATTGCTTTCGCACGCTTAGCAGGATTTCCACTGCGGAAAATTCCCGATCCAACAAAGACACCATCGCAACCGAGTTGCATCATTAAAGCAGCATCAGCAGGTGTGGCTAAGCCACCAGCTGCAAAGTTAACGACGCTAAGTTTACCATGTTCAGCAACATACTTGACAAGATCATAGGGGGCTTGGAGGTTTTTTGCCTCGGTCATTAATTCTTCACTTCCTAATGTTGTAAGCCGACGGATATGGGAATTGACGGTGCGAATGTGGCGAACTGCTTCAACCACATTACCTGTTCCTGCTTCACCTTTTGTGCGAATCATAGAGGCTCCTTCACCAATGCGTCGTAATGCTTCTCCAAGGTTTTTGGCTCCACAGACAAAGGGAATTCGAAACTGATGTTTGTCGATATGAAATTCATCATCGGCAGGGGTTAAAACTTCACTTTCATCAATGTAATCAATACCTAGTGCTTCGAGAATTTGTGCTTCAACGTAATGACCGATCCGCACTTTGGCCATAACTGGAATGGAAACAGCAGCTACTATTTCCTTAATCATCTTGGGATCGCTCATACGTGCCACGCCACCGTCTTTGCGAATATCTGAGGGTACACGCTCGAGAGCCATTACTGCAACAGCGCCAGCTTCTTCAGCTATCTTTGCTTCATCGGCTGTGGTTACATCCATAATCACCCCACCTTTTAGCATTTGAGCGAGGTTTTTGTTTAAACCATATTGTTGATCATTTACACTCATTTAGTAAATCCTCCTTATAACCAGTTGTTTCCTGTATTCGTATGTATTGTGACACAAAGCATGTTTATTGTCAATATGGTATGGGTAAGTACACCGTTTAAGGTTGAGTAGTCTCTTGCGTCAATAACTCGGTAAACTGACTACGGGGGTGAGGGCTTGTAATCGTCAACTGCTCCCTACTTTTCGGATGGAGAATTGTCAACGAACTAGCATGTAATGCAAGTCTTCGTGCTGCAAGGTGGCTCTTTTTATTATACAAGGCATCGCCGACTATCGGATAGTTAATCGAACTGAGATGAACTCGAATCTGGTGGGTGCGTCCCGTTTGGATTGCCACCCGTAGTTCGCTGACACCTGCATATTGGTTGAGGGGAAAATACGTGGTTCGAGCACTTTTACCCCTGATTGCAGTGCTAATCTCGCCGTTGCTTGTGACAGCTCCCTCGACTAAGGCCCAATATTCCTTTATAATCTTATCGGTATGCCAGAGGGTACTGAGTTCGGTCTGAACCGCACTGGACTTTGCAAAGAGCACCACTCCCGATGTATCTCTGTCAAGGCGATGTACTGGCCGGGGAGTAATGTAGAGATCCTTACTGATGAAATAATCCGCAACCCCGCCAATTAGAGATGGTGCTGATTTTGATTTGGTATGGTGTACCACAAGGCCAGCAGGCTTATTAACAGCTAGCAGCCAGGGGTCCTCAAAGAGAACTTCTAGCTGTATTGGAGTAGGTGTTACTCGAATTTGTTCTTGAACGGGGAGTAATACTTTTAAGTATTGTCCTGCCTTAACCTTGGTTTTTGAGTGCACAGCACGTTCATCGAGGAATAATCCCTTTGTGCGAATTATTTTTTGAATTTGGCGATTACCTAGTTTGAGCTCCTCTTTTAGCACTGTTATGACGGGCATTGCTTGTTGCTTTTCGGTTATTACAAGACTAGCTACTGTTTTTTTTGAT
The DNA here is from genome assembly GCA_007116145.1 of Limnochordia bacterium. GTDB lineage: Bacteria > Bacillota > Limnochordia > Darwinibacteriales > DTU012 > CSBR16-88. Next base: position 25,018 of record SKJB01000030.1, read on the forward strand.
CCCAATGAAATTCTCTCCTTCGTATAGGCCAGCAAGACTTGCTACATTTTGCCAAGCAGAGACTGCTACCATTTTTAAATATATCTCTTTTTCAGCGAATGTCAAGATGTATTTTGCATAAAACGCTAAAAATGGTGCAGAATGGTATAAAAAGGGGGGGATAGCTATGGAATTTCAAGGCTGCTACTTGGAGTACGAGAACGAACTAGATCGTTTTTTGATTGTTAAGAAGTTAGGACAAGGAGGATTCGGGCGCGTATATCAAGGTTGGGATGAGAAATTGCAACGTGATGTATCCATTAAAATATTGCCTCGCACTAAAGAAGCTCTCAAAGAAGCGAAAATTCTAGCTCAACTTGATCATCCTAACATCGTTCCGATTTATGATGTGTTAGAAGGAGAACAATTGAATTACTTAATTATGAAACATGTTACTGGAACAGCGATTTATCAGCATACTCTTGATCTACAGCAAATTCTCTCCGTGGGTATACAGGTGTGTGATGGACTCACAGCCGCTCATAAAATTGGGATCACGCATCAAGATATTAAACCTCCTAATTTACTGTGGGACCCCAAAGAGGGTCAATGTATGATAACCGACTTTGGTACAGCTGCAATAAAGGCAATTACTAACTATAAGGATATCGTTGGTACACCAAGATTTATGGCCCCTGAGCAACATAAAGGGCAAGAAGCTGATGCTAGGGCTGATATCTATAGTGTGGGAAAAGTAATTCTTGCATTAGTACAAACGAACAAGATTCCTGCAATTCCGGCAAAGTTGAGGCAAGTATTGCAAAAAGCGACACATAAACAGAAGAGTCTGCGATTTAGTGATGCCGAGCAATTGGCTCATGCACTAATGGATGTACAACAATCGCTTCCGACCTGGACTGTCATGGAGCAAGTTGTCCCTGAATTCGGTGATGGATGGAATTACTTACGGGAGGTATTACCGATGATCATATCACTACCAACAGGGTTGCTACGCGCGCTAGTTGCAAGTGCAGCGACGTGGATTATGATGCAATCGTCTCTATTGGGCCAAGAATTCTATCAAGCAGAGTTTCAACAAATCTATGGACCCCTACTTGCTGGTGGAATTGCTATTTTGTCATTACCCTTAGCTTCCTTACTTGTTTTTCTACTGGCATTTCCACCGATCTTTGTGAATTGGGCAAGCATGGGTATACTATACGGAATCTTTCTACTTAGTTGCACACCACTGATCCTTTGCTATCCAGGCATATTTATCGCAATTGTGTTCTTTGTATTATGGGACGTACCCTTACTACTCTTACTACTATCATTAATGGCTGGATATTACTATGGTATGAAAGGAGGGCTACTAGCTGGTATTTTATTGCCACTAATAAGTTTTACACTGAGTAAGATCCCTCTGACCGCTAGTTATCAAGAGGTTGTGAACACTCCGATCTACGTTGGTAGTAATTGGTTTATCCATGGAATGCAAGCAATCGTTTGGGATCACACGCTCGAATTACTGTTATTGCTTGTGAACTGGTTTCGTTCTGATTTGTTTCAAATCGCATTGGTGGCTATGAGCTTGGGATTCTGTGCGGGTTGGTTTGGGCAGCGCAAACGCATGGGAATGGTCTTACTAGTACTAACTTGTAGTGCTGTGACTGCCCTCCTTCATCCATTAATGCTACAACCACTAGTCTTTGCTTTCTTGATATTCTTTTCATGGATTTGGTTATGGTCAAGATTGCAGACAGGTGGATTAGAGACTGTAACGGATACGCATCTCATTCAAAAAAATTGTTGAAAACCCCCATTGGGGCCTGAAATCACTAGGCTTATAGGCCTTTCCTTTTTGTTTTTTTCTATAGCGAACATTTTCTGATTCTTAGCAGGGAATACACGGATTTAGTCGAATATTACCAATGAAATATATCTGGTCAGGATTTATTTTCAAAAAAAAAGGAGGAAATAACTATGAGTAAGGCTGTACAAGGCCAAACTGGTGGTCTTCTGGAACAGTTTTTCAAGTTGCAGGAGAACAAAACTACAGTTAGAACAGAGATTGTTGCTGGTATTACTACGTTTATGACCATGGTTTACATTATCTTTGTTAATCCCAGTACGTTAGCAGCTGCTGGAATGAATTGGAATGGAGTATTTATTGCAACTGTTTTGGCAAGTGTCGTAGGTACATTATTAATGGCGTTTCTCGCTAATTATCCTTTTGCATTAGCTCCAGGTATGGGGTTAAATGCCTTTTTCGCCTATGTAATCGCATCACAAGTGGGATGGCAAATCGCTTTGGGTTTGGTTTTCTTGGAAGGTATATTATTTATTGTTTTAAGCGCAACGTCATTTCGGGCAGCTCTTGTAAATAGTATTCCCTTATCACTTAAAGCTGCTATTAGTGCAGGAATTGGTTTATTTATTGCTTTGATTGGTTTTAAAAACGCTGGGATTATTGTTCCTTACGAAGTTACATTAGTATCTCTTGGTGATCTTACAGCCCCTGGACCATTAACAGCTATTTTTGGTCTCTTTGTTGCTGGTATTTTGTATGCTCTTAAAGTAAAAGGCGCGTTGTTATGGAGTATTTTAGGTGCAACCTTATTTGGTATGCTTCCTGGAATTGGGGTAACGGGAGCCTTTGAGGGCTTCGTCGCGTGGCCGGCTTTAGGTGATTTCGCTGAGGTTGCTTTCCAATTGGATATTGCTGGTGCCTTGAGTTTTAGTTTAATCGGGATTGTGTTATCCCTCTTAATTGTCGATCTGTTTGATACTGCTGGGACTTTAGTCGGTGTGGCTACACGGGCAGGTTACTTAGATAAGAACGGAAACTTACCCAGAGCAAACCAGGCATTGATGGCAGACTCCATTGCCACAACAACTGGTGCTTTATTTGGGACAAGTACGACTACCACATATATTGAAAGTGCAGCAGGGGTTTCCGCTGGTGGTCGCACAGGGTTAACTGGGGTGGTTGTCGCAGCTCTATTTTTCCTTTCGCTGTTCTTTATGCCGTTAGTTGGCATGGTGCCAGCAGCGGCTACTGCTCCTGCTCTAATCGTTGTCGGTATTCTTATGATGGGTAGTGTTGCAAAAATTGACTGGGAAGATATCACACAATCGTTTCCTGCTTTCCTTTGTATTGTAGGGATGCCATTTACATTCAGTATTGCTGACGGCATTGCTTTTGGCTTTATCTCTTACGCAATTCTCAATAACATTGTATCTAAAGATGGAAAGCGACCAAGCTGGATTGTAAATATTGTTGCCCTCGTATTTGTACTATTCTTTGTCTTTTTATAGAGAATAGGAGTTTGAATTACGCACAGATGGGATCGACTGTATTTAAAGTCGGTCTCTTTTTAATCGTAGTTGATGAGGTGGAAGAACCATCTCATCAACCTGACTATACGGTGTGCTATTAGTCTGTACGTTCAAATGATAGTTCTAAAACATTGCCCCATTTGTCTAGGGTTGTTTTCATTTGTTGCTTAAAATCACCCAAACTCATAATTTGGGATATACTAGCCATATTGGTAAACATGTCGTAGATTCCTAGTGCATCATCATAGGACTGTTGGACTTGTTCAAGTTTGGACTGTAGCTCTTTATTTTGTTGCTCTAACTCCTTGATTTTTGCGGTCAAGTTCGCTAAATTTTGTTTCGTTCCATCGTTTTGTTGGTAACCATTGACCAACTCTATTAGCGATTGAATTACGCATTCGCTGCTTGGATTCGTTATCTGCGTTTCTAATCCGTCTATCCGTTTATGCAGTTGGGTGATATACTCTGGTAGACCTTGAAATGCTTCAATTAAGTCTGTGTCAAGTCTAAAGTCTCTCTTCAGTTTCATTGATGCTCTTGACTCTAATCGCTTCTTAGTTTCACTGGCTGATTGCTCTTCTGTATTGCGCTCATGACGCAAAACATTGTAGTACAGCATTCCAATAGCTGCTTCGCTGCGATGAGGCAATAATTTTGTTATTTGACGAAAGCACTCTGTTAGGGGTATGCTATTTACTTTGGCTTGACATACTTGCTCCCAAACGAGGTCTCGTTCTTGTTCTGTCCAATTACGCCCTGAGCTTTTTTCTGGCTTATCAATTATTTGGGTGTTCTCTGACATGATTTGTCCCTCCTCCGACCAGATATATAAAGTAGTATAACCTGGTTATTCTGGATTATTCTCCCACACGGAAATTACATCAATTGAAAGGAAGTGCATCAATGGGTATATTTAATAATATTAGTCCACTAGATCATCGATATCGGGTATCAGAGCCGAATCTGTGGGATGAACTAGCGAACATTCTTTCTGAAGAAGGGTACCTACGCTATCAGTTACAGGTAGAAGCAGCGTTAGTTCAAGCTTTTGCCAACCGCGGGATGTGTAGCCAAGCAGTAGCTCAAGAGGTTGCACAAGCCTGCGAAAGTATCACCTGCAGTGAGGTGCAAGTTGAGGAGGAGATAACGAAGCATAATATTCGCGCGTTAGTTAACTGTATTCGCGAGCGCGTTAGCGATGAAGCAAAGCCTTTTGTCCATCTTACAGCTACGAGTGTAGATATTCTCGATACGGGTCGAGCATTACAAATTCGTGATGTGACAGAAAGGATAGTATTACCAAAGTTAAGGAATTTAATGCGTGTATGGATTAGGATTACACGAGCTGAAGCTCACACTCCGCAAATCGGACGTACTCACGGACAACACGGCGTCCCCATTACCTTTGGCTTCGCACTTAGTGAATATGTTAGCCGTTTAGGGTCACGATTAGTCCAAATTGAGGCAGCAGTGGGCAATCTTCGCGGTAAAATGGCAGGCGCTGTTGGAGCGTATAATGCTAGTTCACTGTTTTTTGGCGATCCGATGTCGTTTGAAGAAGAGGTACTTAGCCTACTACAATTGAAACCAGCACAGCATTCGACCCAAATAGTGGAACCAGAATATGTGACAGACCTAATTCATAGTGTAGTCACTGCCTTTGGTGTGTTGGCTAATTTTGCTGACGACATTCGTCATCTGCAACGGACAGAAATTAGCGAGGTGGGAGAAGAATTTACCAGTGGGCAAGTGGGTTCTTCGACCATGCCACACAAACGAAACCCATGGAACTACGAGAATGTTAAGAGTATGTGGAAGGAATTTATGCCGCGTATGGTTACGGTTTATCTCGACCAAGTCTCTGAACATCAGAGGGATTTAACAAATTCTGCATCTGCTCGTTTTATAACGGAAATATTTGCAGCAATTGCCCTAACAACACAGCGTTTGATTCGTGTAACGAGTAAGCTTGCAGTCCACGAGCAAAAGATGCTGGAAAATCTAAATATGCATGGACAATTAATTGCCGCTGAACCAATGTATATTATCCTGGCATCGCTGGGGCACCCTGATGCCCATGAGTATGTTCGACAGTTAACGCTAGAATTTGAGCGCACTGGAAAATCCCTAGGCGAATTAGCACAACTCGATGAAGCGATACAGCCCTATCTGGAGCGAATGAATGAGAAGCAACGTGAGATTATCCTCAATCCAGCTAGTTATCAGGGAGTAGCAGCGCAAAAGGCCCTATCTATCTGCGATTATTGGGAACCGCGCATTCAAGGAGGAGAGTAACTATGAAACGAGCTTTATTAAGTGTGTATGACAAAGTTGGGATCGTAGAATTTGCAGATGAATTGGTAAAGCGAAAGTATGAGATAGTCTCCACAGGTGGGACATACCGTACTCTTAAGGACAAGGGAATACCTGTCACATATATTTCTGAGGTCACTGATTTTCCAGAAATTCTCGACGGGCGCGTAAAGACACTACACCCGAAGATTCACGGCGGGATCCTCGCTAAAGATACCTCTGCCCATGTTGATCAACTAACGGAGATAGGAGGTCGCTTGATTGATATAGTTGCTGTTAATCTTTACCCATTTGAAGCGGTTTCGCAAAATCCTGACTCTACGTTTGATGAGGTCTTAGAGAATATTGATATCGGTGGACCTTGTATGTTGCGAGCAGCCGCCAAGAATCATCCTCGTGTGGTTGTGGCTTGTGATCCGCGTGATTATTCGGCGATAATTGATCAATTACAGTCAGGAGAGGTTGCGCAGGCCTTTAGACGCACATTAGCAGCGAAAGCGTTTGCACATACAGCCTACTATGATACTTTGATTACACAGTATTTGGATCAACCCAAATTTCCTCACCGAATGACGATTGCATTACAAAAATCAGGTGAATTGCGCTATGGTGAAAACCCTCATCAGTCTGGTGCGTTTTATCAGCAAGTTCCAGTTTCTGGTGGAGTAGCTGTGGCGAAACAATTGCAAGGGAAAGCGCTCTCTTTTAACAACATTATGGATGCAGACGCGGCGTGGCAAATGGTTTCCAATTTTGAGGAGCCCTGTGCTGTAGCTGTAAAGCATAATAACCCCTGTGGGCTTGGTGTGGCAGAGAATCTGCTTCATGCTTACCAAAAAGCATATGAAGGTGATACGGTTTCGATTTTTGGTGGAATTGTCGCTTGTAACCAGACAATGGATAAACAAACAGCACTGGCGATGAAAAACGTATTTTTGGAGGTGGTCATTGCACCTGATTTTACGGAGGATGCATTGGCAATCCTTAAAAAGAAACCAAATTTAAGAGTATTAAAGCTAGCCCCAATGGTTAATCAAGGAGACGAATGGAAGAAGGTAACTGGAGGCGTATTGATTCAAGAAGGTAACACTCTGGACGTAATGGAGGATCAACTGCAAGTAGTTACGAAACGACAACCTACGGATACAGAGTGGGAGGATCTCCGCTTTGCTTGGAAAACTGTAAAGTTTGTTAAATCTAACGGAATTGTGTTGTGTAAAGATAATCAGTTAATTGGGGTGGGTACAGGACAACTCAATCGATTGCAGTCTGTTAAACTTAGTCTAGAGCAAGCAGGCCAAAGGGCTGAGGGTGCAGCCCTAGCTTCAGATGCATTCTTTCCGTTTGCTGACAATATCGAAGCTGCAGCGAGTTCAGGCGTAACAGCGATTATCCAACCAGGTGGTTCGATTCGCGATTCTGAGGTTATCGAACTCTGTGATCAGTTCAATATGACTATGATTTTCACCGGAATTCGACATTTTCGTCACTAAACGTAAAAATAGTAAGGAATAAAAGAGGAATTTTACTTTGTACACAGAATAAACATAACTAATTACCCAAAAAGTTTCTGCTAGAACTGTTATTCTAGCAGAACTACACATTTAAGACAGGGGGCAGGTGCAGACGGCCCGGGAAGGTGAACTCGCTTGCTTCCTGTCAGCAAACATCGAAGGCCACTATGGCCTTTTTTTCTTGGGTAACGTAGTATCATCAGTAGGATTAACGAGGATTGTAGAAAAACTCTCATAAATGACAAAGCCAGGTTTCGATCCGTTGGGTTTACGAACGTGCCTACGTTCGGTATAGTCCACAAACACCTTAGGAGAGGTACGAGCCTTAGAGTAATACGCAGCTAAGGTTGCTGCTTCTTCAAGAGTTTTTGAAGGTACTGCCCCATCAAAACGAATAATTACATGACTGCCAGGTATCTTTTGCGAATGCAACCACGTATCACTAGGTTTTGCAACTTTAAAGGTGAGCTCATCATTTTGGCGATTATTACGTCCTACATACATAGGTATTCCGTCGGCGGAGAGGTATTCATCATACCCTTTATTTTTTATAGTCTTGGATTTTTTCGATGGTTTTCCTCTTTGCTTCACATAATCTAAGCGGATTAATTCATCACGGATCTCATCGATTGTTTCTAAGGAATCGGCTAATTCTATATGAACTAATACTTCCGCAATATAGTTTCGCTCGCTGATTGTTTTTTGTAACTGTTCTTGGACAAATTTTTTGCTATTTCTTGCTTTAATATACTTTTTGTAGTAACGTTGCGCATTCTCGCTAGGCGAAAAAGCAAGATCGAGAGGAATGGTAATTACTGGTTGGCTTTCTTCGTAGTAATCAACTACCTCTAGCTGTTTGTCACCCTTTTTGATCTGATAGATATTGCTAGTTACAAGTTCGCCTAGTTTTTGCCACTGCTTCGCATTCTCTGCTGCTTCTAAGGTGGCTAATAGGACCTCTTCTTTGCGCAATAACCGTGCAAGCAGAGTTTTAAGACCTTTTTGTAACTCATTGGCCTTTTGCTGCACCCGTTCATTTTTAATGCGCGAAGAATAGAAGTCGTTAAGCAAAGAATCGAAATCAGCATATGATTTTTGCTGGGGGTGATTGGTTAGAGTGTAGGCATAGAATTCGAGCTTTCCATTCTCCCGTTCAACAATGACTGGAGTTTGGGACATCGTCAAGAATTCCTCGAACGATTCCCATAAGGTTTGCCAGTCTTTAGGAGTAGCATCTTGCTTCGCTTTGAGTCCATCAAGTGCTGCCCGGCGGACAACTTCTCTTGCTGTTTCTGGCCCTAATCCTTGATACAATTGCTGTAAACCCTTAGATAGAGTAACATTGGCTGGTAACAACCGAATATCTGTAATAAACTGTTCGTTAGTGACCGTTAAAGGGTTCGTTTTACCCTGGTTAGGGGGGTAGGTAAACACCTCTCCCGGCATTACGATGCGCACAGAACTTTGTTCTGCTGAAACACGATGAATTCCATCGAGAATTGTATTGTCTTGATTAACAAGTATCAAATTACTGTGGCGGCCCATCAATTCAAAGATGAGGGTTTTCTCAGTCAGACCCATCCGTTCATCATATGTTTCAAAGCGAATAAGCATTAATCGCTCTAGTTCGTGTTGCCGCACCCCTAAGAGGCGGCTTGGTTCTAAGTGTTTGCGTAATAACATACAAAAAGCGGGTGGGTTTAGTGGGTTTTTCCAATCCTCCGTCGTTGTATGAATCCGAGGTTGTGTAGGATGGGCTGAAATCAGCAATTTTGTGGATTCACCTGGTAAACGTAGATGAAGCACAACACTGTGTTTATCTGCTTGATAAATTTTCATTACCCGTGCATTCTGTAGTCTAGTCGCTAGTTCTTTAGCAATAACTGATACTGCTATTCCATCAAATGCCATTAGTATCTCTCCTTTAGATCTAGTATATCAGACTAAAAAAGAAGGGACAAGGATAGGTAATGTCTAATATAAATATCATGCAATCAATAATAGGAGTTGTGGATAAATTATGAAGAAATATATGCGCTTAACCGTAGTTGTAATAGTCATCTTCCTGACTGGTCTCACTGTGCAAGCGACAACTACTCCATCATTTTTTGAAGGTGGTCTAGCTGTTAATCAAGACATTGACGACTCGTTACTTATGTTAGCATTAGTGTATCAAACGCAGGGAGAAATGGATGCGGCCTTGGAACAATACCAAAAGTACCTAAAACGTAACCCAGAGGAAGTATGGGTTCAGGTTCTCATTGGTGATATTCAAAAGGAGCGTGGGTATTTTGAGGAAGCGGCGCTTGCTTATCAAACTGCGCTAGAATCTGGTGATTATGCCAAGGGTTTCTATGGTATGGCTCGAATTCTATTCGTGAAAGCGCAATATGAAGAGGCTATAGTCGCTCTAAAAACCAGTCTAGAAATAGCGCCGAATTATGTTAAAGCTCGCCTTTTATTAGGACAACTATACTATCTATTCCAAGACTATGATGAGGCGTATGAAGAGTTATCGTTAGCCTTACAGTATAATCCATTTGTTCCTATGACCCATTACTATCTAGGACTCGTTTATGAGCAACAAGGAGAAATGGAAAGAGCGGTTCATGCGTGGGAACGCGCGCTACAGCTCGATCCCCACTACCAGAGGGCTGTAAGGAAGTTAGACCACTAAGTGCTGCATGGTTTTCCTTGACCGGAGTTATCCGATGGAAGTTTGGATAACTCCGGTTTCACTCTAACTGCCTGGCATTTTTAGTCATACCAAAGAATAGGTATGGAGAGAGCAGGTAGAAAAGGGGGGGATGATTATGCAGGTACAATGGTTTATGAAGAATCGTGAAATGCTAATCAAGGAACTTGGGGTGGATGTTAGAGCGGGCTTGTCCGCAAGAGACGTCACCAAGCGTTTTACAGACTATGGCGAAAATAAACTCCAAGAAGAAGAACGAGACTCCGTGCTAGCTATTTTTTTTCGGCAATTTCAGGACTTTATGGTTATGGTATTAATGGCAACAACAGCTATCTCTCTTTTGTTAGGGGAAATTGTCGATGCTCTTGCAATTCTCGCTATCATCGTTATGAATGCTATGTTAGGATTCATTCAAGAGTATCGAGCGGAAAAATCATTAGATGCTCTAAAACAACTAACTGCACCGATGTGTAAAGTGCTGCGCGATGGTAAATGCCAGCAAATCAATACTACCCTCCTTGTCCCTGGTGATGTCATTATTCTAGAAGTGGGAGACCGCATTCCCGCTGATGCCCGAATACTGGAAGTGAGCTCTTTACTTGTTAATGAAGCAGCGTTAACTGGAGAATCTCTTCCAGTCGAAAAAGATGCAGAATTTCTCACAAACCGAGATGTTCCACTTGGTGATCAGATCAATATGGTTTTTATGGGGACGCTTGTCACCCGGGGACGAGGGAAGGCGTTGGTAGTAGCTACCGGAATGGATACAGAAATCGGCAAGATAGCTGGAATGATTGCTAATAGTATTACCATGGACACCCCTTTACAAGCCCGGTTAGCCAAACTCGGAAAAGTTTTGGTGATGGCCTGTATCGTCATTGTGGGTATTGTTTTTGTTGCAGGCGTTATCCAAGGTTTTCCTATTTACAAAATGTTTTTAGTGGGTGTTAGTTTAGCTGTTGCAGCCATACCAGAAGGACTACCAGCAGTAGTCACCATTGCATTAGCCGTGGGAGTACAACGGATGATCCGTGCTCAGGCAATTGTTCGCCAATTGCCGGCAGTTGAAACGTTAGGCTGCGCAACCGTTATCTGTTCGGATAAAACAGGGACATTAACCCAAAATCAGATGCAAGTTCAGAAATTTTGGTTAGATGGCAAAGAAATACTTGTTACGCAGGATCCCATTAAAGCTCAGGTTCTACAAGAAACGCCTTTGTTGCACGCAGCGTTAGTCATTGGTGCTGTCTGTAATAATGCACAATTAGAGAAAAAAGGCTCTCAGATTTCGATTGTTGGTGATCCCACAGAAGGAGCCCTACTCCAAGTTGCAGCACTAGCAAAACTAGATAAAGAGCGATTGGGTCAGGATTATCTAAAACTTAAGGAACTACCGTTTGATTCAGAACGCAAACGGATGAGTGTGCTGATCAGTCATGATGAACAATATACCTCCTATGTCAAGGGGGCACCAGATGTGGTGCTCGACTGTTGTCACATGGTTGCGCACCATGATGGAGTTGTAAAACTATCGCTGACGGAAAAACAGAGGATAACACGTGCTATTGAGGATCTATCCAGCCAAGCATTGCGAGTTCTGGCTTTAGCCTATCGTCCCTTAAGCCCTGCTGCGACAGAGGCTTCAATGGAAAGTCAATTAGTATTTTTGGGGTTGGTGGGGATGATTGACCCCCCAAGAGTAGAAGCGAAAAAAGCGATTAAAGAAGCACGGCGGGCGGGCATCCGCACTATTATGATTACAGGAGATCATAAGCTTACAGCATCAGCCATTGCCAATCAATTAGGCTTAGCCATTGGCAATGTGAGAGTAATGACTGGCCAAGAGTGGTGTAAACTAGCTGATCAAGCGAAACGAAAGTCGGTAAGAAATATTGATGTTTTCGCTCGTGTGGCACCCCAAGATAAGCTAAGTATTGTGAGAGCACTACAAGCAAATGGCGAGATAGTAGGGATGACTGGCGACGGAGTTAACGATGCTCCAGCTGTGAAAGAAGCAGATATTGGGATTAGTATGGGGATAACAGGTACGGATGTAACCAAGGAAGCTTCAAGTATGATCTTAGCAGACGATAACTTTCAAACAATTATTGCTGCTATTCGCGAAGGGCGAGGAATCTATGATAATATCCGTAAATTTATTCGCTACTTGCTAGCTTGTAATGTAGGAGAAGTTCTTACCATGTTTATCGCAACAATTGCTGGATTACCTCTACCTTTATTACCAATTCAAATACTGTGGATGAACTTGGTAACCGATGGACTGCCAGCGATTGCATTAGGTGTAGATCCAGGTGATGACGATATTATGGAGCGTCCGCCGCGTAATCCCCGAGAAGGTATTTTTGCACGCAGACTTCACCTAAAAATTGGCTTTACAGGATTTCTCATCAGTGTTTGCGCAATCACCGTCTTTGTGTTCGCATTGTGGATGAATCCAAGTGATGTGAACAAAGCACGAACCCTTGCATTTACCACGTTGGTTATGGCTCAATTAATTTTCGTTTTTCAATGCCGAAGCGAATATCACTCCATATTTGACATTGGTTTCTTCACCAATTTGTATTTGGTTGTCGCTGTGGCAATTTCTGGTATTATGCATGGAATTGTCATATACCACCCATGGTTTCAAGGCATCTTTCGCACAGTCTCGCTCACGTTTGATGATTGGTTATTAGTATTTTTATGCTCAGGCGTCTCTTTAGTACTCGATACAGTTGTCCGGATGGTAAATACGCAAGTACGTCGTCGCATTTCCTTGCTAAAAGTTCGAATATGAACAGGAAATTCCTGTTCGAAGCAGGAATTTCATATATTTAGATGAATGGTATATTAATACCATTGTATCAAGTAATTAGCATGTGATTATGGGAGGATGCGTTATGCCAGTTAGTATGACCGGATTTGGACGATCGGAATGTGCTAAAAATCAGTGGAGTGTCAAACTAGAGATGAAATCAGTAAATCACCGGTACTTAGATGTGGTGATCCGCCTCCCAAAATCGTATCATTGCTTAGAAGAGCCCATGCGGAATCGGATTCAAGAGAAAATAACCCGCGGACGGGTAGAAATTTTTGCCACTATAGAGGAATTAGGCGAAAGAGATAGAATGGTGAAGATAGATAGAGGATTACTCAGAGGTTTTCTTGCGGAGTGGGAACACTTACAGGATGATCTACCTCTACCAGATCCTACGCTCGAACACCTGCTTCTGCTTCCAGACATGGTTTCTGTTTTGGACCCAGACATTGATTGGGAGGAGTTAACAGAATTAATAATGAAGACCTTAGATCACGGTATTGCAGAGTTAGTCCAAATGCGTAACGAAGAAGGATTGCGGCTAACCTCTGATATTTTGCAGAAGCTAACAAATATAGAGCAGCAAGTTACCTATATTGAGAACGAGGCTCCTAAGGTTGTACTGCATTATAGTACACGCCTTAAAGAGCGTCTACAGGAGTTATTAGAAGGGACAACCCTAACTGAAGAACGGTTCAATACAGAAGTTGCCATTTTTGCCGACCGCTGTAGTATTGATGAAGAAATCGTGCGCTTACGTTGTCATACTCAACAATTTCACCAGAGTTTAGCTCAAAATGTTCCTATCGGCAGAAAGTTGGATTTTTTAATTCAAGAAATGAATCGTGAAGTTAATACTATCGGCTCTAAAGCCAATAATTCCGTCATTGCAGCTCATGCTGTAGAATTAAAGAGTGAACTGGAACGTTTACGTGAACAGATCCAAAACCTAGAGTAGTTAACTCTATCGTTAACAAGTATGGGATCGACTGCCTAGTTTAGGAGTGTAAAACCTTGGTGAAAGAGGAGGTGACAATGGATGGTTGTACCAGCAAAACCACCGCAGCTTAGTGCAGATGAAAAGCGAGACGCCCTTCTTAAGGCGCAAGAAATGCGAAGCAAACGGGCAGAATTACGCGGACGATTAAAGAAGGGTTCTGTCTCGCTGCATGAAGTTCTTGATGCTTGCGGCGATGAAGTCGTTGCAAAGATGCGTGTAGCGTATTTAATTCAATCCTTACCTCAAGTAGGTAAAGTAACATCGAAGAAGATTATGGAAGAGATTGGGATTAATGAAAATCGTCGTGTTCAAGGTCTCGGAAAACGGCAGATAAGTGCTTTGTTAGAAAGATTAGGGTAATGTTGTTTTTACATGGTAGCAAGGAGGATACAGCAGTGGAAATTAGATTAATCAATATTGGGTTTGGTAACATCGTTGCTGCCAACCGTATCGTTAGTATTGTTAGCCCCGAATCAGCGCCGATTAAGAGAATTATTCAAGAAGCTAGAGATCGAGGAATGCTTATAGATGCCACCTATGGTCGCCGAACAAGAGCTGTCATCATTACCGATAGTGATCATATTATCTTGTCTGCGGTGCAACCCGAAACCGTAGCGCACCGTTTGATTCTTAAAGATAGTATTGAACCCCAAGATCACTAGGAGGCTTCTGACTGAATGGATTTAATGAGCAAGGGGGTATATAGGATGGATTTGAAAGGTTTTTTAATTGTATTGTCAGGACCTAGTGGTGCTGGTAAGAATACACTAATGAATGCAGTTATTCCTAGTATCCCCAATCTACAGTATTCTGTTAGTGCGACAACCAGGAAACCACGTAGCGGTGAGCGAAATGCTGTTGATTACTTTTTTGTTTCAGACCAAGAATTTGATCGGATGATTGCAAATGACGAGTTACTAGAGTGGGCTGAATTTTGTGGGAGTCGTTATGGAACGCCAAAATTTTTTGTGAAAGACAGGATTAATCAAGGAAAAACTGTTATAATGGATGTAGATATTCAAGGTGCATTGCAAATTCGTCAAAAGATAGAAGAAACAGTATTGGTGTTTCTTTTGCCACCAACATGGGATGAATTAAGGAATCGTTTGACAAAAAGAGGGAAAGATCCCAAAGAAGCAATTCATCAACGCTTAGAACGTTCCTTCGAAGAACTTAAGTTTATTGTCGATTACGATTACTTTATCATCAATGATAAGCTGGAGAAAGCCGCCGAAAGATTGAGTACGATTATTAACGCGGAGTGGTGTCGGGTCAACAGAGCCGATTTAGCAGAAATCCAGCAATTATGGCACAGGGGGGTTTAGATGAATCCGATTATCGCAGACGATTTAGTTGAAATTAAAGAGAGCCGTTACACGCTAGTTGTAGCCTCAGCAAAACGAGCCCGGCAACTTCTTATGGGCGCAACTCCTTTAGTCCAGGGTGAGTGTACGAAACCAGTTACTATCGCCTTGGAAGAACTACGAACTGGCAAAGTTAAATGGGTGCGTACCAAAGAAGGAATTAAATAGTTGCTGGCCTGTGGACATCCACAGGTCGTTCCTTTTGTATTTAGAGAAAGGGGAAGTACGATGGGGGAGTATGCGGGAGTCATTGTTGATATCAAAGCGAGTGCGGTGGATCGTATCTTTTATTATAGAATTCCTGCTGATCTATTAGCTCTAGAAATCGGCCACCGAGTTCTAGTGCCCTTTGGAACGCGCAAGATTGAAGGTTATGTGCTAGAGACCACAGATACTATTTCCATTCCAGAGAGCAAAATCAAATCGATTCTTCGACTCCTTGATTCAAAACCAGTATTAAGCAAAGAACAAATTGCAGTGGCAAAATGGATGACCCAGTATTACATTGGTGGGCTTTCTCAAGCACTGCAAAGTTTTTTGCCTATTGGTTCCCGTTATGGAAAAGAGCGAGTCGGTGCTAAACACAGATTAATGGTGTCACTGACGACCACGTGCACGCAAGAATGGATACACAAGTTGCCAAAGAATGCTCCGAAGCAACGACAAGTAATCGAATTACTAATGAGCAAGGAGTCCATATTAGCATCGGATGTTTGTACGCAGACAGGTGCTTCCTATAGCACGTTGGCTACATTAAGAGATAAGGGCTATATTCGTATGGAAATGGAGCATATTCTACGTAATCCAGAGCTTGAAACAGAGGGTAAATCGAATCTAACACTCAATAGTGAACAAGCTAACGCTTACCAGGCTATCCAATCAGAGATGTCAGGGGTAGGTACTCCAATCCTACTGCATGGTGTAACAGGTAGTGGTAAAACAGAAGTATATTTGCGGGCTATTGCAGATTGTTTAGAAAAAGGTCAACAGGCTCTCATGCTTGTTCCAGAGATTGCACTCACAACACAAACAATTGCTCGCTTCACTCAGCGTTTTCCAGGCTGTGTTGCCGTTATTCACAGTGCACTCTCTGCTGGAGAACGTTATGATCAATGGCATCGCATTTATAATGGAGAACTACCTATTGTTATTGGTGCTCGTTCTGCTATCTTTGCACCCGTTCACAATCCTGGTGTAATGATCCTCGATGAAGAGCACGAAACAACCTATAAGCAAGAGGAAGGTACATTAAAATACCATGCTCGTGAAGTAGCGCTTGAGCTTGGCAAACAGTATGGAGCAGTGGTAGTTCTTGGTAGTGCAACCCCCTCGCTTGAGAGTTATCATCATGCTGTGCGTGGTGATTACCGTCTTGTTGAATTAACAAAGCGAGTCGCAGACCGACCATTGCCAGAAATCTGTTTAGTGGATATGCGCCAAGAGTTTCAAAATGGAAACCGCAGTATGTTTAGTCAAGAGTTAACAAAACAGCTAAACCAAACACTAGAACGCAATGAACAGGCGATTATTTTTTTAAACCGGCGTGGATTTGCCTCTTTTTTGCTATGTAGGGATTGTGGATATGTTGTAGAATGTACGAATTGCCAAGTGTCATTGACATATCATCAGACAGATGAAAGACTACATTGCCATTACTGTAATGCTATGGAACGTGTTCCAACGAGTTGTCCTAAGTGTGCGTCAAAGTATTTACGGCAGTTTGGGAGCGGTACCCAACAAGTGGAAGAGTATGTTCGGTTATGCTTCCCACAAGCAAAACCTGTGCGTTTTGATACCGATACAACGACACGTAAGGGATCTCATCAAGCGTTACTTGCTGAGTTTCGTTCAAAGCGTGCGAATGTATTGATTGGAACTCAAATGATTGCTAAAGGCTTAGACTTCCCTGGTATAACATTAGTTGGTGTTCTTAGTGCAGATCTATCCTTAAATTTTCCTGATTTCCGAGCAGCTGAGCGAACGTTTCATCTACTAACACAGGTGGGTGGTCGCGCAGGTCGTGATATTAAGCAAGGGAGGGTGATTATTCAGTGTTATGATCCAACCCATTATGCTTTGCAAGCTGTAAAGAACAATGACTACTTAGGGATGTATCGCCAGGAGATTACCTTTCGACGGCAACTTGAGTATCCACCTTTTGGTCATTTGATTCGTATCCTCATTCAAGGGAGTGAGCACGAAAGTGAAACGTATGCGCGGGAAGTGTATCGTTACTTGCGAGAACAATTGCCTACAACTGAAGTGTATGGTGCAGTACCTGCACCTGTTGCACGTATAAAAGGCAGGTTTCGATGGCATATCTTAATTAAAACAGTGGATGGTATTCATAGTGTGCTCTGGACAATTCCACAACCAAAGAATAGGGTTAGTGTCTCGATTGACGTAGAACCGCAATTTTTTCTGTAAGAAGTTGGAATTAGCAATGACTACATTCTTGAAGGTATGCTATAATATGGATAAATACTTAAAGAGAGGAGGGACGGATTTGGCTGTCTTAGAAATTGTTAAAGTCG
>SKJB01000105.1 GCA_007116145.1 Limnochordia bacterium
GACGATACTCAACTTAAGCTTAATCCGACTAGTGTTAAACACTGTCGTTTGTAATCTTTGTACAAAACATTAATGTTTTATACATCATTCTATCTTCTGCTGTTTAGTTTTCAAAGTCCAAAGATCGTGACTCGCTACATAACATTTCATTAACCTGCGTTGAGCACAGTTCTTAATATACCATGTCCCAAAGAAATATTCAAGTGGTATTTTACAGAAATTATGGGTTTTAGTCACTTATCGACTAAAAAAAACCAGTTTCTTGTGTGTTATCGTGAAAAGTAGCCATAATAGGAGCCTAAACAAAGACTCCCATTACAACAACAACAATTACGCATTGAAACTAATAGTATTACTAATGAGGGCAACTACCAGGAGAGAATTCCCTTTAACTACTTGCGATAAACCTTCAACAACTCATATTGCAGCACGCCGTCAGGAACTTCTACATCAATAATGACTCCAGCTTTCTTGCCCATTATTCCTTGCCCTACTGGTGATTCATTGGAGATTTTTGCTAAAGCTGGATTCGCTTCAGCAGATCCAACTAGTTGATACTCTAAAATCTCATCGGTCTCCAGATCCCTTAATGTAATATGTTTTCCTAAGCTAACTATATCAACATCATTGTCATCATCATCTGTTACTACTCGGGCATTGCGGAGTAGCTTATCGAGAGTGAGAATTCGTCCTTCAATAAAAGCTTGTTCATTTTTGGCATCATCATACTCGGAGTTCTCAGAAATATCCCCAAACTCTAAAGCCTCTTTAATTCGCTCAGCCACTTCCCTACGCTTTGCTGTCTTTAGGGTTTCTAACTCTTTTTCAAGTTTGACAAGCCCTTCAGGCGTTAACAAAACTTCTTTCTCTGCCATCTACATATCCACTCCCATTCTCGAGTATTAGCCAAATCCTTAGAAATAAGCTGTAAATGTGTGATGTGCCCTTAGTCAAAGTTAATATGGCTGAGGGCGGATATATTTATTCGACTAGGTTAAAAATACCATTCAAAGCGATCAGTTCTCATTCATTATAAGGAACAAGAAAAAGGATGTCAAGGAACGGCACCCATTTTTTCTAACAAAACGCATAAAATTTTTATTTCTTTTGAAAATCTATGGTTCTAGGGCTAAACTCCATTCGCTCTAACAATTCTAAATAGTCCTGTGGCCGAATTTCTGCTAAAGGTTTGTTGAGCAGTGCAACCATAAGACCCTCCATCACGTTTGTCCCAAACGAGCGACCTTCAACCTCAGGGGTAGTAGTAATTATTTTAGCAACTCCAGCTTTCTCAAGTAACATCACATCATCTTTGGTCACAGTGTTTGTCAAGATAACCTTATTCTTTAATTGGCAAGGTAGATGCTTTCTAATCAGATGAAAGTCACCCGCTATTACATCGGCCCACTCGTAGTAACGCGCAAATTTTGGATTCGGCTTCAAGTGATCTTGCTTCTTACCAATAGGGTAAACATATTTAAACGGCAACTGAACAACAACGGGAGCTAACCAGCTAGCAATATAGTTTTGCAGAAAATTTAAGCTATAAATAGGTAGTTGTAGTCCAAGTGCAAAAATTAAGTCACCATACAAACATCGACATCCCGCATCAAGTAACTCTTCTGCCATTCCAAACCGATCCATGGCACTAACCATGAGTACGTTCTTATCTTGAAACAGTTCTGGTGTGCTAGCTCGTAGTTGCATGATCACATTCCGCTCTAAGGTGTTCTTTAGACCCGATCCATCGACAATCGGTGTTATCTGCGCTGCTGCAGCAATCTTCTTCGCTTCACGAAAAATAAATCGTTTCGTACCCGCCCAAATATAAAGATCAATACCACCCATTCCAAGCGCATCAACTTTTCCGTCGAGCTCTTGGATTAACCGAACAGCCCCATCAATATCCCCATTTGTACCACGTCGCTCCAGGACAATTTCTTCTCCTAGCACCTTAATTGTTGCGGTATGATCCCGCGTTGACGATCCTATACTGACACTTACAATATGCTTCATTGTGCTTTACCTTTAACGCTCAAAATTAGATCTTTTAACCTATGAGGATCAAAATAGACGTCCTCTTGAATGGGGGATTGACCTAACTGAACTCCAATCACTTTATCCCCTAATAAAGCTTCAGCTAAGCGGATTCGCATATCAGAACCAATCATAATAACAACATCGAAATCACGTAACTTTGTGATTAGACCCATTAGATCGTCAAGTAATTCCTTACCATTAAGAGAGCGAATAAAAGTCCACCGTTCTTCATCATTCATAAGAAAAGTATAATCGATTGCATGCTCATCAGCGACCTGCACTAATTCCTGTTTATTTTCTAGGGGAAACCCGATGATAGCAACTGATCCGCCTTTGCGGACTTCTGCTAGGGCTTCAAGACGCGAAATAAATGTACGGTCTACTCCTATCTTCTGCGAAACTTCCTGTTGAGACATGCCTGAGGAGCGTAAAGCTAGAATTCGCTCAATAGTCCTCATCAATTTTTCTTTACTAATTAACTTATCTCCAACCCGAGTAAATTCCAACTTATAGTCTCCCCTTATTGTGCACATGTTGTACACATATTTTAGCAGAGATATGTACAATGAGCAAGTAAATATTACTAGGCAATTATCTATCTAGAGTAAGCCATAAAGCAATGTCATTACTTCATTGTAGCTAGTTGCTTGATTAAAACTAGCACGAATTTGACTGGAGTGTGGTACATTTTTTAAGTACCAAGCGAGATGGGATCGCATTTCACGTACAGCACCGCTTTCAGACCGATATTGCATTTTTGACCGCAGATGGGTGAGTGCCATCGATACTTTTTCACCGAGCGTTGGCGCAGGCAGCAACTCACCAGTATCCAAATATCGTGCAATCCGTCGAAAAAGCCACGGATCACCTAATGCCCCACGCCCAACCATAATATGATCACATCCAGTTAGCTCTAGCTTATCTGCTGCATCCTGAGGAGTAAATATATCTCCATTACCAACAATAGGCATAGCCACAGTCTGCTTAATGCGCTTGATCCATTCCCAATCTGCCTTCCCCGCATACAATTGCTCTCTTGTTCTAGCGTGGACAGTTAACCAACTTGCACCAGCTTGTTCAACCCTCTTAGCCACATCGATACAATTAATACTGTCACTATCCCAACCTAGACGAATTTTCACTGTAACAGGGATACTTACCGCATCAACTACCGCTCGTGTGATATCTGCTACCAATTGAGGGTTACGTAACAGTGCTGCTCCATCGCCATTTTTCACAATTTTTGGTGTGGGACAACCCATGTTTAAATCAAGCATATCTGGTTCATATTGGTGAACTATACGCGATGCTGCCTTGGCCATAATAGCAGGATCATGACCAAACAACTGAACAGCATACGGGCGCTCTCTAGTGTCAGTTTTAAGTAGTTCGTCGGATTTCTTACTATTATATAGTAATCCCTGTGCACTAACCATCTCACTAACAACCAAATCACACCCGAAATTCTTGACAATTGAGCGGAAAGCTAAATCCGTTACCCCAGCCATCGGGGCTAATATTAACATTGTAGTCACCACTCCTAAAAATAAAAAAAGCAGGGGAATCCCTGCCTAAGATAACTAGAATTATTTCTCTTCATGCTTAATGTCGTACTTCTTCATAAAGCGTTCAATTCGACCACCAGCGTTTATGGTTCGTTGACGCTCACCAGTATAGAATGGGTGACACTTTGAACATACTTCAACTTTAATTCTGTCTTTTGTTGACTTCGTTAAAAAGGACTCCCCACATACGCAGGTTACCTGGGCTTCTTGATAATTAGGATGTATTCCCTCTCTCACGCTTTTCACCTCACTCTCATTACTCATCAAACAAAGGAAATTATATCATATCTAGTTCTAGAGCGCAAGACAAATATTAAGCGAACAAACGACAGATTTACTTGAGATACTTCAATGGATCCATGGGTTGTTGCCGGAAACGAATTTCAAAATGCAAATGCGGTCCTGTTGAAATACCAGTATTTCCACTGTGAGCAATAACCTGCCCGCGAGTTACCCAATCGCCTACCTTAACCAAATTCCTTGAATGATGTGCATACCGCGTTTCCACTCTGTTTCCATGATCAATCATGACCATAATACCATAGCCACCGTTTACTCCGCTGTAAGTCACTCGTCCATCGGCTGCTGCTCTGATCAAAGTGCCACTTGGAACTGCGATATCAATTCCACTATGCATACTTGAGCCGATTGAAACATTGCGCGGCCCAAAAGGAGAGGAAATTCTCCCTCGTGTCGGCCAATCAAATGCTTTTTGCAGTTGTCCATTCACCACTAAAGCATCTTTCTTAAGAATTCGAGTTGCTCCTGGAATCACCAAGCGCTCATTAGGCTGAATACGTGTGGGATCCGTAATTTTATTAACTTTAAGAATTTCATCCATGGGAACTTTATACCGCTGCGCAATCTCAGACAAAGTCTCTCCGCGAGCAACAGTGTGTAAGACTCCTTCAACATTAAGTATCTGAAGCTCTTGCCCTAATCGTAGTCTACTTGGATCTTGAATATTATTATTAGCTGCTATAGAGTTTACAGTTGTCCCATAGGACCGCGAAATATCCCATAAATTCTCTCCAGATGCAACCTTATGTATAAAGATTGTAGCACGTTCCCGCTCTTGTGCAGGAGCCGGCTTTTCGTTCGCAGGCAGTTGCGTTACTGCCACCATAGTTCCAGAGGAGCTTACTGAATCACTATCCGTTTGCTCGCTATCCATCTGCTCGCTATCCATCTGCTCGCTATCCATC
>SKJB01000061.1 GCA_007116145.1 Limnochordia bacterium
AAGCAGTGCATCTTCAGCGCCCGAACCGTTTAATCGAACTAGCTTATCCCATTTCTCAGGGTAGGCACTCTTCACCCACTCAACAACATCTTCTGAGTAGAGCGCACGTTCTTTGTCGTAGTTTGAAGAGTTACCTTCCACCCAGCCATTTTCAATTAACTTCTGAGTGACGTAATCTTCGAATTTAATCTCATGATGAACCTGACTCATTCCTCATCCTCCATGATAATTAGCGTGGTGTGTGTGGCTCCAAAATAGGTGCCTTCATCTGTATCGAGTTTCAGGATTTTTTTGCAGCCAGGACACTCGAATGGCGTGTCATCCTGAAAATCTTCGATAAGAATATAATCATCGCAAGCAGGACATCTCATACCGAGTCTCCCTTAGCATCAACCATCCCGCGAACATCAATTTTTCCCGTTACGGCGGCGGAGATTAGAGCTGTGCGGTGCTCATGAAGTAACTCAATAGATTTTTCTGTTTCTGAAAGCAGTTCATTTAAGGTTAATGTCTCTTTTTGAATGCGTTCCAAAATCAACTCTTGTTCTGAAATAGAAGGTGTAGGTATCTTCAGCGCAGAAACGGTTCCCATACTAATGTTTGGCTGTCCTCCACCGTAACCAAGATTCACGATTTCCTCTCTGTATCCCATCAACCAGAAGTAGAGAAATCCAGAGAGCATTCTCGAAGACGGAGGAAATACACAGCAGGCTTGGTTGGTCGTAGCTTCGATCTTGAGAATTCCCACCCTCCCAATAGTTGCACCATACATAGCCATCACAACTGAATCTGGCTGATGCTTTTTTAAAGCAGAATGCTCAGCAAGAGCCAAATCAGATACGGTCTTCTTCGTTGCTGTTATTTCTGCTTCTCTAAGCTCTCCAGTTGTTACCCAATGTGTGTGACCGCCGTAATAATCTTCATTGTCACTCTTCGGCGTCGTTCCACTGCCAAGAGTAGGATAAATATATGCAATTTTTGGAACCCCCCAATTCTCAGGCACTTCCCCAATCCACTCAACCCCACTATCTTTCATAGGTACATTGGGATCAAGCCCCTTGGTTACAAAATGAGAGATTAGTGCCTGACGTTTTTCTTTGAGAAGATTAATAAAGACTTGTTTTTCAGAAATTAAACTGTCTATTTTATTGGTTTCAAAATCAAGATAATAAACAATATTAGCAGCAGTTTTTTCATCAACATCTGGTAATATTAAATTATTTATATCTCCCATTCCTAAATTATTTTGAGTATTTGTATTACTCTTTACAGTACATTGTGACTGCACAGGGAGTGATTGAAAAGAATAGTATATAAATTTACCTAGAGCTTCACATGGTGGTCTGATAACAGCCAAAGGCGACCATACGTTAAATTCAATATCTGTATCAACAAACGCAACTTTACCAACAGATGCAGCTTTACCTAATAAAACATCATTCTTTCTAGGCTTGCATTTATTTGAGTATCTTAAATGATCTTCTTCAGATATAAATCTAGTATTTTCAAATACTAGTTTATTATCTTGAATGCTATCAATAGATAAAAATGGAACACCATTATCATAAAATATAGGAGTTTCATGAGGACCGTCAGAAACAAAACCTTTTGTTATCATTTTTAAAGGTGATAACTGCCAGTTAGAAGGAATTTTTCCAAACCAATTTATGAATGTATAGCTACTCATTCAGCCACCTCCTGTAGCAACGCATGAATCCTTGCCTCACACGCCTTTAAATCAGCATCTATTTCAGCGAGTGGTCTTGGTGGTACATACTTATAGAAATAACGATTGAAATTGATTTCATAACCGACAATACCAATGTCACCGTCTTTATGATCACGAACTGAATGATCAATAAAAGCATCAGGTACATGAGGTAGAACTTCTTTATTCACGTATTCATGAACACTCATTCCATAAGGAACTGACTCATTATCATTCAAGGAAGTATCGGGGATTACCTCTCCTTTACTATCAAGGATAGGATCTAGGGTTTCATCTCGCTCAAAGAAAACGTTCGTAAACTCTGCTCCCAACGCTTTGCTTGTTTTACCGTAAAAAAAACTATTTTTGTGCTCACTCATTAATAAATGCGCCCAGTAGTAATCGTGTTCACCTTGATTATCATCAAAGAAATTAAACCATGCTAACTGCTCTTCGCTACTTAGTTTTTGGAAATTACGCCCCTCTCTCAGAAGCTTAATCTTGTCTTTATTGACAACAAGCTTCCCTTTAAGCGGGCGCTTAACAGCTACTTTTCTGAACGCAAAATCAGTACTTTTGAAAATCTTGGTTCTTTCGGTTTCTCTAAAAGACTCATATTCTCTTGCGACATCATCAATCTGCTCTTCAGTCAGATAACGACGCTTTGTTCCCTCAGATTTACGCATCGATGTCCAAGTATCAGCAAGGTTAATTAATTGGACGTAACCTTTGCGGTGAGCAGTCTTTTTATTGGAAAGAATCCAAATATAAGTTCCAATACCAGTGTTAAAGAACATATCTGTAGGCAAAGCAACGATTGTTTCAACTAAATCAGACTCAAGCAACCAGCGGCGAATTTCTGATTCACCTGAGCCTGCATCGCCAGTGAAGAGTGGAGATCCAGATAGAACAATACCTATACGCCCACCTCCGTTTTCAGGGGATTCCATTTTAGATACGAGGTGCATCAGGAATAACATTGACCCATCTGATACACGAGGTAGGCCAGGACCAAACCTTCCTGCATAGCCTTGATTCTTGTGTTCTTTCTCGACAGCGTTTTTATCCTTTTCCCATTTAATGCCAAATGGTGGATTAGCTAGGCCATAGTGGAATTTTCTATCATAGAATTTATCATCAGATAGGGTACTACCTTGTTGGACATTCTTAGCATCGAAGCCTTGAATCAACATCAGAGTGAGCGCCATGGCGTGTGTTTTTGGATCTAGCTCTTGCCCAAATGGAACAATTTTGGCACTGGCATTGTATTCATGAATAAGATCCATAGCATCGGTGATGAACCCAAGCACACCACATGTCGGATCATAAATAGAACGAATAACACCGCTTTCAGTAAACACTTCTTCATCAGGCGACAGGACTAACTTTGTCGCCAAATGCACCACATCTTTCGGGGTCATGAACTCCCCAGCTTTTTCGTTAATAGATGCGGCAAACTTTCGGATTAGCTCTTCATACGCATTAGAAAGAACACGATTAGATACTGCATCAGGATGAAGATCGATAGCAGCAAATCGACCGATAATACGGTACAAAAGCTTCGCTTTATGCAGTTCATCAATCGTATTTGAGAACCCAAACTCCTCAAACACAGTGCGAACATTCGATGAGAAGTGGCTAATGTATTCTTCTAAGTTTGCTGCGGTGTGAGTAGATCCAAGATTGGATAGGTCGTACTTACTTGTGTTATAGAACTGAAAACCTGCAATTGTAGGCAGCAAAAGATCCATATCCATCCCGCTGGATTTCTCTTTTTCATACAAGTCGATGACAGCTTCCTTGGTCGGCTCAAGAACACACTCCAACCTGCGAAGCAGCAACATAGGAATGATGATTCGAGCAAAGTCTGTGTGCTTGAAGTCACCCCAAAGGTCATCAGCAATAGACCAGATGAAAGACGAAAGTGACGCAACCTGTTGTTTGTTATTTGAATCCATATAAACCCCTGCTAACCTACCGGATAATTCGAGATTTAAGTATACATCAATCGAATTCTATTACAACCAGATAACTCGACTTTTGACTCATGTTAACAGGCTTTCAATTTAGTGCTTTCTACCAGATAATTCGGATACCCCTTTAAAGTTGCGGCCTTTTTAGAACGACACAATACCGCCGTGTTTAGTTCTAACTACGAACTCTATGGTGATATGAGTGCGCGGATGCATCGTATGCTTGGAGAGTTCGCGGCGGCACAAGAGATCTATTCGATTGATGAGTCGTTTCTAGATCTCACGGGGATGACAGGATTAGTGGGCGACCTAACCGCCTATGCTCAGATGATCAAACAAAAGATTCATCAAGGACTGGGATTGCCGGTAGCTGTCGGGATTGGCCCGTCTAAAACCCTTGCCAAGTTAGCCAATCATTTGGCTAAAAAACGTGTGCAGTTCAAAGGGGTGCTGGATCTGACCGCTGTGAGTGAAGACACCTTGAATGCGCTTCTCAAGCAAGTTGAGATTGGCGATGTGTGGGGGGTGGGCAGACGCTATGCGGATAAGCTTGCCGCAATGGGCATCAAAAGTGCCTATGATCTTAAGGTGGCCAATATCAAAACCCTGCGTAAGCAGTTTGGTGTCATTATGGAGCGGATGGTACGCGAGTTAAATGGCCAGGCCTGCTTATCTTTGGAGATGGTGCCACCGGATAAAAAACAAATCGTGCGCTCCAAATCGTTTGGTCAACCGGTGCATGATCTCAAACAGCTCGAACAAGCAGTTGCCACCTATGCTGCCCGCGCTGCTGAAAAGTTGCGCCAACAGCATGGTGTGTGTCAGTATCTGAGTGTATCGATCCGTACCAATCCCTTTAAACAAGACCAACCCTTTTATGCCAATCACCATGCGATGGGTCTAGTCTATCCCACGGACAGTACCATCTTAATCACCAAACTCGCCAAGCGCCTACTCAAGCGTATCTACAAACCTGGATTTGCCTATCACAAAGCGGCTGTGTGTTTGGGTGAGATCAGCGTAAAAGGGGCGATGCAGCTGGATGTTTTTGCGCC
>SKJB01000163.1 GCA_007116145.1 Limnochordia bacterium
AAATCCATGGTTTCCTTGGTTAGAACGCTAGTGCACATTCTGCATTTTCCTTTGTCTCTGTTTAAGGTATATCCCCGCTTAAGGCAATACTCGAAATTGTATGCTCTAGGGCTTGCGCTTCATCTTTAGCCGTTGTGGGTTTGGTCGGGTTCGAGTGACATACCCTGTTCGGCTGTTGCTTGATGCAACAACCTTGTATCGACCTCTTAATTCCTTATACTTTCTCATAGCCCATCTAACCAGAATTTCGTCAACATACCGCAGGACTGAATACATTGCAGAAAGGCCTCTATTTTCCATTATATAGGAAAATAGAGGCCTTTTAAATACGTCTTATTCCATATTGCGGTGATTTTTTTCTAAGTTGGTCTTAAACAAAGTGACCGAGGACAGTATGTTACTAAAACAGATCCACAACCTCAATCTCAATACCTGCTGCTACAAACCCAGGTAAAATCAAATCTTTTCTTCCTACAATGACCGTTAGCAATTTATCCGGATACGCGTGATTCGTAAATGCCTGTTGCACATCGAAGACAGTTAATGCATTGTACTCATTTATAAAGTTGTTAATGGAACTACCATCTCTACCTCGAAACTCAATATCATGAATTACCTCTCCCATCACAGAAATAGGGAAGCGATACGATTGCGGATACAATGCGTTATACATATTCACATTAGTGAAGAGTTCTTCTTCCGTTATCTCATGTATACCGCTTTGGATGGCTAACACTTCTTCTATAATTGCTTCTCTGGTGTCATAAGTTTTGGCAGGATCCACATCGGTACTCACAAAAAACAGACCACCTCGCTGGTTATAAGCTGTTCTTGATTGGATGCCGTAAGCATAACCAAGCTCGCTACGAAGCGTCTTCATTAAGCGGGAAGAAAAGTTGCCACTACCAAAAACGCGATTAGCCATTAAGAATGGCACCCTGTCCTGGAAGTCCCAATCATAGAAATTATAACCCATTTTCATCCGAGCATGAGTAGCATCTTCTTTGTGCACCAACACAATTCGGTTATAATTCGCCTCGTCAATACTTATTTTTGGGTTCTTTAGCTCAATGCCTTGTGTCTCCCAGTCTCCGAAGTGTGCTTGAACTGCCTGTTCCATTTCGCTGATACGAATATCACCAACAATGGTCATTACTAAATTGCCAGGATCAATTGTTTGTGCATAGAAGTTTAGCAATGCATCAGGGGTCATACCCTGCAGGGTGCCCATAATCATTGGAATATTATTCCCATGTCCATAAGGATGCGTGCCATACAAACTCGTGTTAAAAAACATATCTAAAAGCAAATCATCTCGGTAATAGGCCTGAAGCAATAACTGGTAGTACTCCTGAATGATGCGCTCATAATAATCGGCGTCAAATTTAGGATTTCTTAACACATCAGCTGTTAGGCCAATAAGTTCAGCTTGATCTACACTTAGAGAATTGCCCGAAAAGCTAAACGAGTCATTTCTAGTAGCTAGCTGCAAATAAATGCCATGCAATTCCTTAAACCGCGAAAATTCAGTTTCACGAAAGTGCTGAGTACCCGTATTCATTAACCTAACCATAAGGTCCGAAATCCCCCCTATATCAGGAGTTTCCTGACTCCGTCCACCTTTGATATAACCCTGCAGTTGTACTATGGGAAGCTGTTCATTTTGTACTAGATATACCACTAAGCCATTTTCTAACTCTATGCGGGTATAATCAGGGGTATCAATATAAGGAATATCGTTAATGTTTTGCGCAAGACTCACAAATAACTCTTGCGTAAATAACTCTTGGTTGGCACTAATCTGTCCAATTAGTAGCTGACTTACAATGAATATAACTACTAAAATCACTGTTTGTTTCCTCATTATACTACACCACCTTTTTTAGTTAATAGGTACTATATTTCCAACTGTTCGATTTTCAGGCGTAAAATACTCTTGCACTATCTCAATGATATCGGACACTGTAAGTTCATTCAACATACGAATTTGCTCTTGGTAAAAGTCTGGATTATCAAAGCGTAGCGACCCAATAGCAATGGTTGTTGCCATTGTAGATGATTCCCTTTGTGAAAAAATCAAGTTCTTCAATACTGCTTTTTTTACAACATCCAGTTCAACTTGGTCAATACCATCACTGATTATCCGTGCTAATTCGGTATCAAATGCATTTTGAGCCACATCAATTAGCTCTACACTTGAGGGCACTACGTATATGAGAGCAAATCCAGGCTCTCGCATTTCCAACGAAAAAGCACCGGTTTCCAGGATAATATTTTGCATTTTCTGTAGCTCTTGTTTTATCCTTGAACTAGCATTATTTACCAATATATTCAAAAATACGTTAATAGCCATAGTATCTTGATGGTTACCAGCTGGAATTGGATATAACATAGCTGTTATTGGAACATTAGTATGGAGCTTGATCTCAAGCTTTAGCTCCTCACTCTGTTGCTCGATTAGGAATTCAGGACGGTTGATTTCAACTGAACTATAATGACCAAAATACCTTTGGGTCAATTCCCTTACTTCATCGAGTTCTACATCGCCAGTTACTACCATGACAGCGTTATTAGGTGCATAATACGTTTCGTAAAACCTTGTTAAATCATCAACGGTTATGTTATTAATATCATCCATCCAT
The DNA here is from genome assembly GCA_007116145.1 of Limnochordia bacterium. GTDB lineage: Bacteria > Bacillota > Limnochordia > Darwinibacteriales > DTU012 > CSBR16-88. The sequence continues at coordinate 2,643 of SKJB01000163.1, forward strand.
CCGATTACTTGATGATTTAGGGATGAATTAGGGAACGCTGCAGCTTGAATTTGTTCTAAACCGGCAGTAAAGACATTGTTTTCAATGCTGCTTCTTCGCTCTTGACGAATAACTTCGCGCTCTCGCTCAACTTCTATGGGGTCAATGACTAGATTTCCCATTCTATCTGCTTCCATAGCCACAACAAGTTCAAGCATGGATGATGGCACTTCACTATAATAGTACGTTACGTCGTTGCTCGTAACTGCATTAAAGTGACCCCCAACACCAGTTATCAATTGATCTATTTGACCCTTACCCAAGGCTTTTGTTCCGAGGAACATTGTATGTTCTAGAAAATGAGAAATACCCGTTAAGCCTTTTTCCTCGTCGATTGCTCCAACCTTGTAGTAAATAGTAAGTTCAACGAGAGGTATGCTCTTATCTTCTACAACGTAAACTTTTAGACCGTTTTCTAATGCAAACACTGAGTAGGGTATATCTGGTATACTGACCTCTATGGCAGTAATACTCCCACCACCGAGGAGCATAGCAATTACTACACAAACGAGGAAAACAAGTGATGATCTTTTCATTCCGTATTTTGTCATTCGATCGCTTCCTTTCTTATTGTACTAAAACCCATCCGCTCAACGAAAACCGTTTTGATCCCTCCTCTCAAATCGAATTTCTTCGAATTTTTTTTCGACTTGGTTATAACCTGAGCTTCACACACCATGCCAACTTTAATTTGCGCAATATTTCCCGTATGACTTACTAGTTCAGTGAAGCCCTGATTCTGGCTCCTTCTATTCCTTCAGCAATAGCCCCGAGAGTATCATGATCTGTACTGGGTTTGCCGGACCCGTAGAAAGGTTGCTATAATATAAACATGAAAGGGCGTGTCCGAGTATGGCTAAAGGAACCAGATACACCAAGGAATACAAGCAGGAAATGGTTCGACTTGTGACTGGAGGCAGGCAAGAAACCAACTGACGTTGCTGATGATATTGGAATCTCTGCTACAACTATGAGAACCTGGGTGAAACAGTTTTCCACCCATGGCGATGCAGCATTTCCTGGGAAGGGAAACTTGCGTCCGGCCGATGACGAAGCTCGAAAAATGCAAAGGAAGATCAAGGATCTTGAAGAGGAAAATGCTATTCTAAAAAAGGCTATGGCCATCTTCGCCAAGGGCGGGAAGTAAGGTACTTATTCATTAAGGACCACAGCTCCGAATTCTCAGTCAAGAAGATGTGCAAAGTATTTGATGTTGGCAGAAAAGATTAAATCCCTCTTTTATGATTCTGATCGTAGTTACGGGCATCGACGAATAAAGAAGCAATTGCGCAAAATTGGTAACAAGTGCAGCAATGAGCGTGCCCGTCGTCTAATGAAAGGGCATAGATTGGTGCCTGTTCAAACGAGAAAATTCAAAGCAACGACAGACGACTTATCCCCGCTAGAGTTTGAGACGAAATACTATACCGGTCTGAAGGCTGCAGCTTAACTAATTTGAAACAAAGAGCAATTGTATGAATCATTGAGGAAACGAAAGCTTTTGTGTGTTCGGATTGCCCCTAGCACTCCATCAATCATTATTGTAAGAGTTGCTCCAGATATTGCCTCTCGTTCCTTGAAGAATATCAAAAAAAGAATGGCTATACCATTCTTAATCTCGCAAAAAACAAAAGGTTCCTATTAGAAAACCCAATTTCATTCCTCTACCTACGCCTTCTCTAGAAACTTCGGTATTTATTACTTCACTAACACAAAAGAATTTCCTGCCATTACATCAAAAAAATGACCGGATCGGGTTTTTTCCTCACTCAATGCACACCTCATTTGTTAGATTTTACCGGCTACTATTTCCGTGCACTAGCGCACCTTGTACGTAGTTCCATAATTCCGGACGGACTATTATTTCGATATTTTTCATAACCCTCATTAAGCAAATGAACTGTTTCGAAAC
>SKJB01000132.1 GCA_007116145.1 Limnochordia bacterium
AAGCGAAAACCATCGTGAAGGCTTTAGAAAGAGGTGTGCCCATGTTTGATCATGATATGCGTAACCTAATGGACGCCATGGTTCCGATTTCTCGATTTAACAAAGGCGAAGCAGGCAGGATATTTGAAGAAGTAACCAGCAGCGGTGTGAAAATTGTGGTAAAGAACAATACGCCGACTTGTGTCCTGATTAATCCAGAAAAATACAAAGAGTTAATGGAAATAGTGGAGAACTACCAGCTGTTTGTGGAGGCAGAACAACGTATGAAATCAGGCACTCCGTTGGACTTTCTGAAGCAGGAAGATCTGTTGAAGAAGCTGCAGATTACGGAAGACGAGCTGGATAGTGAGGATGTGGAACTGGACTAATGATATGGTCTGTAGAGTATCTGAAAGCGGCGGCCAACGATTTGGAGAAACTGGATAGGTCCCAGCAGGTGCAAGTACTCAAAGCCATCAAGAAAGTAGCACAAAATCCGCTGCCTAGCTATGAAGGTGGTTACGGCAAACAACTCAGTAACCAGTCCACATCTAGACTAGCTGGATATTGCAAAATGAAACTCCGAAAGCTGGACATTCGAGTGGTCTAAGGCATCGTCAAGGAAGAGAGTGTCATGAAAATCATTGTAATCTCCGTTCGCAATGACGATCTGGTGTACAAGTTGGCTGAAAAGCGAATTGAATCTTGAGCGTTCTCTACAAGCACTCTTCTGGGGTGCTTTTTCTGTTGGCAAGTGTCGGGATTACTGATAAAGGGCCTATTCATCTACAACATGGACCATCCGAATTATTTCAAGATTTCCTGCACCAAGGTCGAGTTTGGACACGCAGATGAGGTATTTTTTTCAGGCAAGGAACGCATAATCTTGCCCAAGGGGATCAATGGAGCCCTGCTTTGGTGGGTCGTCCTTTTTTTAGGACTGGCCAGAATTGGAATGTTTTTCTAAAACAGAGGGATTACTCTCGAACTATATCGAATGCTCACATAAATAGCGGCGATCCTATCCTAGGGTCGCTTGCGTTGTTTTTGGCGAGGAGTGGGATATTGTTACAGGGTGCATTTTTTGAAAGTTTTTCGGGTGTACTAGAAATAAAATTGATATTTTATTTTTTTTAGGTTATACTTCTGTTTAAGAGGTGATAATATGAAAAACAGGGATCTCTATCTTAATCAGCTCATTAAGTTCAGGGACAAAAAACTAATTAAAGTAATTACTGGTCTAAGGCGTTCGGGTAAATCAACCTTGCTCTCACTCTTTGAAAAGCACCTGATTGCAAGCGGTGTTGACAAGAACCATATTATCCGGATGAATTTTGAGTCTTTTGAGTTCGATGAAATTACTAGTTACAAGGATCTCCATGGATACATTAGAGAGCGCATAATTGATAAGAGTAAAAAACATTATATTATTCTTGATGAAGTTCAGCAGGTATCTTGCTGGGAAAGAGCGATAAATTCCTTCCTTGTGGACGCCAATGTAGACATCTATATAACTGGATCTAATGCCTATCTATTATCTTCAGAGCTTTCCACATTATTATCAGGTCGGTATGTTGAAGTTAAAATGCAGCCTTTATCTTTCAAGGAGTATCTAGATTTCTTACCATTAAACAGAGAAAGTAACCTTTCTGAGGAATTTAATCAATATATTCAGTATGGCGGACTTCCTATTGTAGTTGAACTTTTGGACAATCCAAAAACCATAGGTCCTTTTCTGGAAGGTGTATATAATACAGTGATTATGAAAGATGTGATTGAAAGAAATGGTGTCAGGGATGCAGCCTTGCTTGAAAGCATTCTAAAATTCATTGCTGCTAATATTGGTAGCATTGTCTCCACTAAGAAAATAAGCGACTATCTAACCAGTAGTGGTCGGAAAACAACAAGTGATACAATTGATAATTATCTCAAAATGTTAGAAAATGCTTTTATCATTTACAAAGCAAACCGATATGACTTAAAGGGTAAAATGTTTTTGAAGACACTTGAAAAGTATTACATTGTGGATATGGGTATACGGAATCAATTAACTGGATTGCGTAACACAGATTACGGTTATGTGTTAGAAAATCTTGTATATCTGGAACTAATTAGGCGTGGTTATGAAGTCGCCATCGGAAAAATAGGGTCTTGGGAAGTTGATTTTGTCGCAACGAAACCTAATGAAAAAATTTATTATCAGGTTACTGCTAGCATTCTAGATGAAACTACCAGAAGGCGCGAATTACGCCCTCTTAGGTCTATATCCGATAATTATCCAAAATATATCCTTACTATGGATCAAACTATTTTCAACGATTATTCCGGCATCAAAGTTCAAAACATTTTAGACTTTTTGCGGGAGTAGTTTAGCAGTAAAAATAATTTACATGCCTACCCTTGATTCTTCACTCTGTTACGAATCTAGGGTAGAGTGCTCAGTGGAGATTCTCACTACGTTGCGAATCACCACCACGGGATCTGACCCCATTTTGTTTTTTGAACGTAATATTTGGTGGTTTATTATTCGTAAGCGTCAAAGTGTGTCCTGAAGACAAACTGCTTAAGGGCGGTAAAGACGTAGGTTTGTCATGCTTTACAAGAGATGGAGGTAGGCCCTCCGGTACCGGTATTCAGATGCAGGTTCCAAACCACCCTCGGGTGCTGTAGTCAAAAGCTACGGTGCTGAGCGCGATGGGAAAAGGCCAAATTAAACTGGGAGGAATTGATGGAGTACGACATTGTTGTGCTGTTTTATCACTGAAAGGCATCAAGCCAACGATTGGATAACAAGAGCCGTATGACATGAGAGTGTCACGTACGGTTCTGTTAGAGGCTCGGGGTGAAACTCCCCTTGCTCGACCTGCACCCACCTGTTAATAGCTCCGGCCCTATGTCATAATGGATTTATACCTAGGGATTTATTCTTCTATAAAGCAAATACATTTATCAACCAAGAATCGGACAATCTCGTCGGCTGCTCGCGTTTCATAGAAACCTAGCATTAGCATATTAAATTCTAAGATATCCTTGGTGCTAATGTTAAATACGCCATACCCGGAGTTAATTAAGACACCACTAGCCATTAACCGGGCTGTGCGTTTATTCCCATCCCAGAAAAATTGGTTTAGAGCGCCCCAGAGAAAAAGCCGAATCGCTTGTTCAACAGCATTGTTACTAGACAGTATTTCTTCAAGCTCATCATCAAAAATACGACCAAGTTCTGGCCAATCAGGAGCCTTATATACCTTGGTTCCTGCAATTCCTACTTTTCCTGTTCGAAACTTTCCCCACTCTAACGCTTCTTCTCTGGCTATTAACCCATTGATATCGAGAAACATCTCTTTAGAGACAGTAAATTGTCCGTTCTTAATGTGGTCTAAAAGCATTATCCAACTATCTTTGATATTGAGTACCTGCTGTACATCACTGATCTTATGACCGCCTATGGTTATACCGTCCATTAGAGTTTGTATCTCTGGGAAGGTAATGGGGTTATTCTCTAGTTGAGATATATCAAAAACATATTCAGGAAGCATTTTCTTTGCTGTAAATAAAGCTAGTTTCTTATCTGGAACAATAGATGGACGTGGCACCTTATATGTATACTTAAATAGCATTGCACTATCTCCCGTCAAGTAAAATGTTCAATGTCGATCATCAAGGACTGCCTTCGAACCACTGAAACCTTTACATCTTATTCTCCTTTGGGGCTATCTTAAAAGGTCAGAACCTATCATATATTTCTTTATGCTTTTGATTAATCCTTCTATGATTGACAAACATAAGTGCGATCTTAACTCCCTGGGACTGTATCTTCCCACTTGCGCGAATTAGGTGCAAGGCGAGCCAAAGATTTGCAATAAGACTAGCTGGACAGCGGAAGACGCCGCTGCTTGTTTGCGGCAATCATCCGATGCTGTTAAAAATCGAAGACGCCTTAAGCTATATCTACTTCGCATCTATCTGGGTATTCGTGTTAACATCGAGTGCTCTGACAAAGAAACTTAAACGTGCTCAGAAGACTTTTAAAAACCGGATGAACCTAGATAAGTGTCTGCAGAGTTCATGAGCTAGCAGCAGTTGAAAGAAAGGAGGGTTTGAGTTGATTAGAGATTTAGTTCTAAACAAGGCTTTTCTGGAAATAGATAGCCTAGAATTAGAGTATATTAACGGTGGTGTGAATTGGTATCAAGTACTAACAGTGGTAGATACAGTTCTTTTTGGACAACTGGTTTTTCAATACAATCTGAAGTTAGAGAATCTCTAGTTGAAGGTCTATCTCTTGTAGATGAGGAATGAATGGTGTGATCACCAATGGATGCCTCATATTGAATGTACCTGCGGTAATTGCTAGAATCTAAGTGAAAACTTCTTAACTATCTGATAACCACCAAAGGAATCTAATTAGTTTAAAGGTGGTTTCGATGGCATAGAAAGGTGTGTTAAGACTGGATAAGTCTAGCTTTCATCTAGTTCATATTCCTAAGATATTACTTAAATTAGCTCTAGCCTCGATTTTGATTGATTTCTTTGTTAGTATTATT
>SKJB01000029.1 GCA_007116145.1 Limnochordia bacterium
ACATCTTGTGTACCATAGCTTTTATCCTGTCGATCATGTCCTCGGTCTCGTCACGCAGTTTGTAGCGCTTCTGAGTCTTCAACACCATATAACTCTGTAAAAGCGATAGTATGATTTTACGCCGGCGTGCCATCGTAGTAGACGACCCAGCATCCACCGCGCCAAGGTATATACCTGTCATCGGTCCAGAGAGATTCAACAGTCTACTAATCTCGCACCGACGGTAACCATAAACATTGAGAAGTGGTACGTAGAAACAGCGGGGAGCTTGTTTGGAGCACTCGGCGTGTCCTCGTTTGTATTTCTCCCATAGCTCGATAAATTGATGTTCGAGCGTGTCAAAGACATCCAGGGTTGCGCTTTCAGGGCACGCGTGGACAAACGCCGTGGCGACGGCGTAGTCCGCCTCCGTACCTGTACGGTCACAATCTATTACCGAGCTGCACCACTTCTCCACGTGGTCATCTACACAATTCCATAGCTTTGCCGAAAGGTTGATAGATGTGCTGGGCCTTGTATTTTGACGAAAGAAACCCTTATACGTCGAATAAATGTGATTAACACTGGAAATTAGTTGAGTAACGTATTCACTGACACCGTCGGTAAGATATGCTTCTGGGCAACCGCAATCCTTAAGTTTTTGTTTGGCTTTTGTACGTACGTGACCCCAGTTGATGCGTGAGTTCAACACCTCGGCGACGCTTTGCGCCCCCACAAAGCGGATGTACATTTTTGTTGCAGCTGGCATGCGTTCCCCTTCATCGGTAATTTATCTCACCGGTAAAATCTGATAGCCAACGTTCCACTTTTTCCCGGCTGCCCCAGCAGTCCGACGGAAGTTTATTATATACATATTTCACGATGTCCACGAGGGCTGCCAAATTACCCTCATCAGCCCGGTTCACCGCTTCGAACAAATTGTTCTCCAATACAGCTGTCACAAAGTGTCCGGGGCACTGACCCCGCTCAACATACGCGTCCAACGCATACTTCGTTGCTTCCGGCATCGTGCCGAAGTTTACAATCGTCATGTGTGCACCTTCCAGCCCTGTACGGGCGATGCTGTACACGAAAACGTCGGCGCTCCTCCGCCGACCCCACCATTGTCGTGGCTGCCGTGGTAGATGAGCCCACCATTAAACCGCCGCACATACTCTCCAGCTTCGTTTTTCATCTTCATTTTGAAGGCAAACGAATACGGTGCAAAGTCCTTGTACAACACGCACTTACAGCGCTCGTCGCTGTACGTACTCAGATAATCAAGCTGGGCCTGCAGACTGTCGATCTGCCCTGACTCCGTAGCGAACCTCACTACGTCGTCGTAGTAATCTTTGTCCAAAATCTCAAGCGTCATACCGCCTCTCCTGTACAAGTTTGTACTACCGCTCGTGATACGTAACCGTGCCCGATAAAACCGTAACCTCGTTGTCGACAACAACGATCTTCCCCAGATCGGTTGAGTCTTCGCCGCTCCAACATACCTCCCCATTAAGTTTCCGATCCCACTTCTCGAAGAAGTGCTCAATGAGGTACCGGAGCCATTCGGTGTAATGATAAAACTTCTCCCCGCCATCCCACCCGAGCTTACTGCCATCAGCAGTGGAAACCCACTGGCACCACAGCCCGGGCTGCCCTTTCGGGGGCGTGTTAATGTCGATCACCAAGCCATCCCCGCACCTGGTGGCAAACCCAGGGTCTGCATCCCCGACATAATACCCGCCTTCACAGCCTATCGGTAACCCAACAGCCTCCCGGACTGGGTCCGACTCCTTCGCAGCCTTTTCTTCATACCGGCCCATGCGCCGCGTATCTGCAAACGCGCGAATGTACGCAACTTGCTCAGGTGTTAACACAGGTGTGATTTCAAATTCACCTGTAAAATCAGTTGTGTATCCCATTTTTTTTCCTCTCACATCAAGTCGTACGAAGTTACGAACACCACCTCACTTGGATAGTGGTCCTTCACCAGTTCCGTCAGTGCCGGCCCGTCTCCAAGAGCGGCACTGAGCTGCTCCACCGTAACACCGCCGCGGACTGCCCGTTGGAGCGCAGCATAATGCTCCACCGTGTCCACGCCGAAGTCCACCGTCGCCGCCATCGGTAGCGGCATATCAAACATCAGCGACTCGAAGGCAGCCTTTGCTACCGGGTATACAAACCCTGCTGTCATCCCGTTCTCCTTCCTGTTTACACTTCTCCAACGCCGCGAGTCTCCGCTGAAAGGACGAAACCGGCACGAACTCCACCTCATCACTCCCGTCGATCTCCGACGTCACCACCGCGGTTCTAACGACAAAGTTGTCGCAACAGTTGCCCGATTCCCAAACCTTGAAAGCCCCAAGGGCGCTGCATACGAGATCGTACGCATCCAATAATTGCGCATACTCGTCCGAGTTGTACTCCCGGCCAACCCAGACATAGTTATTCGCCTTTTTGAGGCTCGGGTGATGCTGGACCGCAATCCGATAGCCGACTCGGTCCAGAGGGTTGGCCGGTTCAACTGCGAGAACAGTCGACAAAGTTGTATCCCGAACCAGCCGGTACCCTACTAACTTGAGCGCCTTGTCCAGGGTTTCTGTGTGGATCGGACAGGACCCGTCCGCCTCCTCCGCCCACGGTATGCGGGAGATAACAAGGTCCGCCACGCTCTCCCGCTCCCCGACCTGCAAAAGGTTGCGGGTGACGGCCTCCTTCCGCGTGTAGTACTCCACATCGTCGAAGTTCCCGCGACCAAGAGGGTAACGCACCTGGATCGTGGCGAGAACCCCGCGGACATACCCGCAGAGCCCCGAGAAATCATTGATTCTCAACATGCTCCTTCTCCTTCTGGTTATAAATCAAAACGTAATACCTGCAGTCGACAGCACGCCGATGCGGTCTGCCGCCCGCTTGAAAATGCCCCGCATTTTACCCCTTCTCCTACGACCGCAGATAGGCCCGGTCCTTTTTGCCTTTGAGATTACGAGCCTCCTGGACAGTCAAGCCGATAAACTCTTCCGGAGAGAATGAAAGCTCGTCCGGATAGAAGTCAAACACCCGCACCTCGGAACCGTCCTCCATTGTGGCAAACACCTCTGGCATCGGGTCAAAAAACGATTTCGGCATTTCAGTAATACGTGCTTTCACAACTTTCATCGTTATTCTCCTAGAAGATCTTCTAACGGCATGGCCCCGTCCAATAGGAGCCACAAAAAATTCTCAAGGTCGCGCATCTCATCTCCGGTAAGCCTACGAGCCTCGCCAAAGCGAGATTTCCACGTCCTCAGTTGACTATACAGAGCCCTGTCGATTACGTAATAATCAGGCTCTCCACGTACCGCATTTTCGGGTTCTGGCATTACTGCCCTCCATACACAGGAACCTTCTTGGGCTTCGGCAACCCCATCGCAACAATCTCCTTCGCGTCCAGCGTGGCTGCTGTGTTCCACCACGGAGGTAATGGGCTCCAAACAATCGGAACAAACGGAACACCGTGAGTGTTACACCCAAACTCATAGCTCATCCGGCGGCCCTTATACTTGAAGAAGCGACCAATAGCCCCATGGCAGTCAAACCAGTCAGGGTCACCGTCGCCGATACCAACCAACGCAACCACCAGTAAATCCGCGTAGCCTTCAGCAACATGGTCTTTCTTATGTAGGGCGGATTGCTTGGGCATTCCAGTGAAGTATTTATTCATCGTCGTCTCCCACCTCTCGAAGTATCGCTTTCGCCTTCTCGATAACTTCCCCCAGTATTATCTGCGAACCAAAACCATAGACCTTGACTTCGTCACCTTTCATAGCATTTCGAAAAAGACGAAGAAGATCAACACACCTGCGCTCGAGTTCTGTCGGCATCCTGCGATTCCATATCTCAGCTGCCGTATGCTCATTGTTTGCCAAAATACCCGTACCAAGCCGACCACCGCAGTTATCGTCAGAACACGTCACATACCACTCTCCAAACCCACCCAGGTTCGTCTCCCCAGGCTTACCACAGAACGGACACGGCTTCAACTCCACCTTCGGAGGTTCCCAGTCGGGACCTGTCATGATCTTGTACAGATCGCTATCCACGAAGAACATTCGAGCTCGCATCTCCGGGTCGCTGTCGCCGGCTTCCTCGCCGCTTACAAAGTGCAGAGGTGGGAGTTCGTCCTCCCACCCACGTTTGTGAAGATCCGCAAGTTCTGCCTTGCTCACAAGGCCAACAATGTAGGCCATTTTAGCCCTCCTCAATGACATCGCCCGTATTTGGGTCCCGGATCGACGAGTTTACGGGCCTCTTCTGGTCGATATCGCACAGCGGGTCGAGGTCTGGCAGTTCAATGTCGTCGCAGGACCCACAGTAGTACTCGTGGCAAACGCTAACTTTTAGCATTGTCTGCTCCTTTCAGCTGCTTCATCAACCGCTTTGCAGCGGCTTCGGCACTGGCATAAGATTTATACTGCGTGGTACACTCAAAGTGTGTTCGGTTAATCCAGAATCGAAGCTGGAA
>SKJB01000075.1 GCA_007116145.1 Limnochordia bacterium
AAAATTAATAGGATTACGATTAAAACGCTAAGATACTATGATGAGGTCGGACTATTAAAGCCAGCTTACGTTGACAACGAAAATGGATATCGATACTACACCTCGGAGCAGTTGCCTGTCTGGACCGTACAGTACAATTGGGCAGGCTTATGCAGATCTGTTTAAATGGATTTCAGATAACGAATACACATCTAACGGAAATCCACGCGAATCCTATATAGACGGAATCTGGAATAAAGACAATGAAAGTGATTGGCTAACTGAGGTGCAGGTACCTATCTGTAAAAATTCGTAAAATGGAGGCCGCTGATTAATGGATAGAATTCTAGTCATTGAAGACAGTGTAGATGTCAATAAAATGCTAGCAGAAGTGTTAATAGATGCGGGTTATCAGGTGCAATCTGTATATACTGGCACCGACGGACTCAACGAAATTAAGAATAACCACTACGATCTGGTTCTGCTTGATATTATGCTGCCTTACAAAAGTGGGGATGAAATACTCAAAGAGATGCGCAGTTTATCTGAAACTCCTGTCATCATAATTTCGGCCAAGGATATGGTGGGTATTAAAATTGATTTTCTGAAGTTGGGTGCAGATGATTACATTACTAAGCCGTTTGATTTAGGCGAAGTAGTGGCGCGGGTGGAGAGCAATTTGCGACGTTCGCGTAAACTAGCACAGGAAATCAGAGTTTATCGGTATAAGGACATGTTATTGGATGACAGTACAAAGCTTGTTTCTATTAATGGCAACGACATTGATTTAACGGCTAAGGAATACATGATCTTAGAACATTTGTTAAAATATCAGCGCAAAGTTTTTACAAAAGCAAATTTATACGAGTCCATTTGGAACGATCAATATCTTGGTGACGACAATGCCGTGAAAACACATATTAGTAACTTGCGAAACAAGCTAAAAAAGGCAAATCCGCAGGAAGAATATATTGAGACGGTATGGGGATTTGGCTATCGCTTACATAAAAAATAAGTTATCTGTTTCCTCACACATTTACTGTTGGCCTTAACCTTTTCTAAACCTTTAGGGAGTACACTTTGAAGCAAGGAAGGGAAGGTGGATGAAAGTGAGTACATGTATTGTAAAAACAGATGGCCTGACCAAAACCTATCACGGTGTCAATGCGTTGCACAATCTATCTATAACTCTGGAAGCTGGTAAAATATACGGGTTAATCGGGCAGAATGGTGCCGGAAAAACTACACTTATGCGACTTATCGCAGGTCTAGGCTTTCCCACAACCGGTAGCATACAGCTTTTCGGTCATACCGGCGAAAGAGCTTTGCAAAACGAGCGAAAGCGGCTTGGATGCATGATTGAATACCCCAGTATTGTGCCTAATTTGACGGCAAAGGAAAATCTTAAGCTGCACAGAATCATGCGTGGAATCCCGAACATAGATGTGGAGGATGAATTACTAGCGTTTGTCGGTCTTTCCGATACTGGAAAAAAGAAAGCAAAGGATTTTTCCCTTGGAATGAAGCAACGTCTAGGAATTGCTGTAGCGTTAATTAGTAATCCGGAGTTGCTTATTCTCGACGAACCTATTAATGGACTAGACCCCTTAGGCGTAGTTGAAATACGAAATTTACTAAAGAGACTATGTGAAGAACGGCAGATAACAATCCTAATCTCTAGTCATAATTTACCGGAGTTGTATCAAACTGCCACGGATTACATTATTATTCACAAGGGTGAAATCAAGCAGACTCTAACTCTTACACAACTAGAGGGATGTTGTAAACATCATTTGCTGATTAGTTGTGAGTTGCCTGAACAGCTAGTGAGTGTTTTAGAAACGCAACTACACACTACCAACTATAAAGTCATGCCAAATAAGAGTGTTGAGCTGTATGACTATTTGGATAGTAAAGAGCATGTGTCAAACGTCCTCTATGAGAACGGGATCATTGTTACAAACCTGACAAATGAGGGTGATACTCTAGAGGATTACTTTATTTCTCTAGTTGGGGGTGGCCGCAATGTATAATCTTATTTGGGCGGATTTATTTAAGTTGCAGAAATCAACAGTCGTTAAGGTGATGTTTGGAATTACAACGATAAGTGCGTTGGCTATGGCAATAATAGCGTATTTAATCCCACAGGGTACGCTTGATGGTAGCATGATTGGAATTGGATTTATGTTCTCTGATATTAATGTAATTAGTATTCTCGGTGCTGTAATCGCGGGCGTCTATATTTGTGGCGATTTTGATAATAAAACTATTCATGATGCGATCGCAATAGGTAATAGCAGGGCTTTTGTTATAATTAGCAAAACAATTGTGTTTTCTAGTACTCTAGGATTCATTCTGCTCCCCTATGTCATCATAACCGGTCTTGGTTTGAGTACAGGTTATGTGTTCAGTATGGGTTCTGTAGCAATCGGCTTTCTACACATGCTGACCTCAACCGATCCAACCACTGTATTAGTATCAGGGATAGGAAAAATATTGGCAGTCATGTTAACCCTGATGATAGTCTATGTAGCGCAACTGAGCATCTGTGTGCCACTTGCCTTTGTGCTTAAAAAGCCAGTCCCTGTCGTCGCTATTTATTATGGGTTATCGATTCTTTCTGGGCAGTTGATGGTACTAAGTGCTAAATATCCTGTGTTTAATCGGTTTTTCGCTAGCACTCCCTACGGAGGTAATCATGTTTTTGTGACATTGGATACGGGAATCGGGGATATTTTGGGAACAATCGCTGTCAGTTTATTGTTTATCGTTATAATGATTGCTGTGACGTACATTCTGTTTCGGAAATCAGAAATCAAGTAGCTAAAAGGTTGGTGAAACTGTTGATGATTGTGATCGGCGTCTTGAGCATAATAACACTAATATCTGTTGCATATACTATTATACTCCAGTTACAATTACGTAATATAAATCGACAGTTAACGAAACGGCTCAATGAGCAGACGCGACAACCTGTTAGTTTGGAACTGATCAACAAGGAACTTAATACCTTAGCTGTCAACATTAATGAATGTCTGAAAGTAGAGGAACTTCTTAGCATTGACAGTTTAAAAGAAGAAAAACGTTTTAAAGAGCTGATTGCAAATATTTCTCATGATCTACGAACACCGTTGACTGCCATCCATGGTTATCAACAGCTTATGGAGAAGGATCAATTGACCGAAAACCAGCGGGTTAGGCTAGGTACAGCACAAAAATATGTAGCTGTGCTGGAAGGATTAATTGAGCATTTTTTCGAATATTCGTATATTGTAACTGCAGAGCTAAAGTTAAATATGGTACGTATAAATCTGACAAATCTTGTGGCTGAATGTTTGGCAGAATCGGTGACGACGTTTGAGGAGCGAGGTCTAACGGTAAATTTTGTTGGCCAACCTCTGTTTATTATGGCTGATAAGGAGATGACCTTGAGAGTAATTCATAATCTAATTCGCAACTGCGCTGTTCATTCCGTTGGAGATGTAGATGTATGTGTGTCGGCTACGGAAAATGCAGTTGTGTCCTTTAGAAATCCTGTGGATGTTGCTGCAAAAATTGATGTAGAACAACTCTTTGAGCGTTTTTATACGGGTGACCAAGCAAGGAGCAAAACCACCGGACTAGGGTTACACATCGTAAGACTCTTATCGGAGCAGATGGGTGGCGCTGCAGGTGCGGTGGTAGAGGACGGAGTGATTGAGGTATGGGTCAAACTACCTTTGTGTAAAAAACCAAACTAGTTGATACTAAACGCAGGATTTACCACAAACTTTATGGAATTCTATTGATAGTGAGGAGGGATTTTATGTGTAAACAAATGGCTGTATTTATTATTCTTTTGTTGGTTCTGACAGGCTGTGGTGCTGGTTCGTATCTTGATTCAGAGAAGCAGGCAGCTGCTCTGTTAGATGCTTATGAAACAGCAATAGCTGCAGGAAACGTCGATGCCTTAGATCCGATTTTAGCTGACATGATCAGGGTGTCTGGGGTGAATATCAGTAAGCACACGTATAAACAAGAGGTAGTAGCGGATCTTGGTGACTTGGCGGAAATTTCTAACTTCGAATTTGCTGACCGCAGGTACACATCTTCGTTAAACACTGTAACTGTTATAGCAGATAGACAGCATACCATTTCGGATAATGATGGTGAGACCTTATCTGAGAAAGCCGTTATCTTTGTTATCGAACGTAAGCTGCCGTTAATGCAATGGAGAATATATCAAGTTAATTAAGATCCATGTAGACTGACTGTAGCGGTATTTACTGTTACAGTCTTAACTTTCATGTTCTCCGCCTAAGGACCGATAAGAATACCGCCTGTAGCCCATTGGCAAAACTAAACGTATAGAGCATAATTAGATTTGTGGTGTAGAACAACTTTAAGAATTTTGCGGTACATAGGAAAGGGGAAACATAAATGAGTGTAATATCTGTTAAGAGGGTAGAGAGGGATTATCCTCTGGGTAAAACGACGGTGCATGCTTTGCGAGGTGTCGATTTAGAAATACCAGAAGGTTCTTTTTTCTCGATTATTGGACCATCAGGTAGTGGTAAGACAACGCTATTAAATATTATAGGATGTATCGATAATCCCACTGCTGGTACTGTTAGTATCGATGGCGAGGAAACCACCAAACTCAATGATAAGCAAATTACGGATTTACGGTTGCATAAATTAGGCTTTATTTTTCAGAATTTCAACTTGATACCAGTCTTGAACGTGTGGGAGAATGTGGAATTTCCTCTCTTGTTGATGAAGACTCATCGCAAAAAAGAAATCAAGGCGAGAGTAGAAAAGTTAATTGCCGCTGTCGGGTTGGAGCAGCATGCACATCATAAACCTGCAGAATTGTCGGGCGGGCAAAGACAAAGGGTGGCGATTGCACGCGCGTTGGTAACTAATCCTAAGATTATATTGGCTGATGAACCAACAGCAAACTTAGATTCGGAAACGAGTCATTCCATACTTAAGCTCATGCGAGACCTAAACGAGACCGAAAAAACAACGTTTGTGTTCTCCACTCATGATCCTGATGTCTTAAAGTATGCAAAGAGTATTGTGCAGATCAAAGATGGTAAACTCGTTCATGCAGAAGAGGAAGTGATCTAGATGCCGTTAGTCCTAAAGATAGCTTGGAGAAATATTTGGCGCCATAAGGGTAAGTGTTTGGTCATTGGCTTGATCTTATTCTTGGGAGCATTTTTTATGACTGTGGGAAACAGCATCATTTCTGGGATGAACGCAGGACTTACAGAGAACATAGTTAACTCTTTTACAGGAGACATAGTAATAATTTCCGATGAACAAGATCACAATAATGTCCTCTTGGATATGATGAGTGGTAAACCTCTCAAGGTAATACGGAATTATGAAGCAGTAGAACAGGTTATGGACGATGCTCTCGTTCATGCGTTCCTGCCTGCAACCGCTGGAGTGGTAATGGGTCTCGAACCAGGAGCCGAGATGATTACTTACATGCTACTCGGAGTTAATATAGAGCGATACCAACAGATGTTCCCAGGCAACTTTCGCGTCACGGAAGGGAGAGTTTTTAACTCTGGTGAGCGAGGAATACTGATACCCGAATTAGTGCGTACAGCAAGCTACGAATTCCTCGATTATTGGTTTGTTCCTCAAGGTGAGTCGCTGGTAGTAGAAAATTTAATGGAAGATGCATTCGCATATAAGCACTCCTTAGAACTAAGAAGTGACTTAGTGTTTATGGGGTCTAGCCATTCTGGTTCTTTTTTCGATGTTCAGGTTCCAGTGACTGGCATTATTGAGTATCGCGCCTTAAATAAAATCTGGGGTAACTATGCGATTGTAGATATTGAGTCATTTCGCGAAGCCCATAATTATGTAACGGGTGCCGATAGTGCTATCGAAGTATCAGAGGATCGACTAGATTTGTTAGCGCTTAATGCCTTTGACGAGCTATTTGATTTTGATGATTTGTTGGCTGATACTGTAGTTGAGGGTGATAGCTTCAATTTTGAGGAGCTGCAACAAGCATTTGTGCGTGAGGATTCACCCCTTGATTTGGATGCTGGATCCTTCAATTTAGTTTTTGTCAAACTAGCAGAGGGAGTGTCTCAGAAGGATGGATTAGCCCATCTAAACCAAGTGTTTTCGGATAATAACTTGAATGTACGGGCAGTAAGTTGGCAAGATTCGGTCGGACTGATTGGGAGCATGGCTGTGATGGTAAAGGCTGCCTTGAATATTTTTGTGATGTGTATCTTTTTCGTGGCGATCATAATCATTATGAATACCTTAAGCATGGCTGCGCTTGAACGAGTAACCGAGATTGGGATGATGCGAGCTATTGGTGCTCGTAAAGGCTTTCTCAAGACTATGTTTCTGTGCGAAACAGGGATGCTGTCCTTCTTCTTTGGCGGTCTTGGTATTGCTGCTGGAGTCACTCTGGTGTACTTTTTGCGAGCTGCCAACATTACAACAGAAAATGAGATTCTCCAGTTAGTGTATGGCGGAAATTCATTTCATCCAATTTTAACAGCAACTGATTTTCTAATTGGGGTAACAGAATTAGGAATCGTAACGGTATTATCTGTGCTTTACCCATTGCGGGTAGTGGGCAAGATTGTTCCTTTAGATGCTGTTGCGAGAGACTAGGGGGGTGACAATATGGGCTTAATTTTAAGGTTAAGTATTCGAAATTTACTGCGGCAGAAGAAGCGAAATATGTTCCTAGGAATTGGTATTGCGTTTGGAATGATGATCTTAGTCATCGCCAACTCCTTTTCGACAGGAATGGTTGATGTATTAATTCAGGATGTTGTTTCTAATGCCTTTGGTCATTTAGTGGTTTCTGGAACACCTGGTAATAGCTTTTACGCTGTCATTCGAGATAAGGAGCGAATTGAGGGGGTGATTCGGGAGGTTATCCCGCCTGAAGATATAGTTCTCATTACAGAGAATCTGGGTGTTATGGGGACTGCTATTGGCAATGGTGAATCTGACAATGTTTTTGTGGTGGGAGTAACAACGGACACTGAGGAGGAAAAGGAGGCATTTTTTACAGACTTCTTTACTCTGGTGGAAGGAGACTTCGCGGATTTTACCAGTTACGACTATGAGTATCCAGTGATTATATCACAGGAAATGGGCCGCTCACTTAATGTTGGACTACATGATGTTATTCGCCTCCGAGTGCCCATGGTTACAGGCCAAATTCAAGCTGTACGTCTAACAGTAATCGCTATAGCCAATGCGAATAACAGTTTCATGAATATTGTACTCTTCCTAGACGGAGGACGGGTCAAAGAGCTTTTAGGGTATCGCCCTTGGGAGTCTGCAGCACTGCAAGTGACCCTACGGGATCCGAAGAGAACGGCTGCGCATTATGCAGACTTAATTCACCAACAATTGCATCCAGAGCTGCTTTATGTTGCAGGCGAAATTGGAGGGCAGACGGCCCAAATCCTAGCCTTTCAAAACAACCTGGAAGCGAAAGAAACTGTACAGGATACTATTGTGATTACTACAGGGGATCTAGAGACTGCCCTTGCAAGCAATGGTGTTATGATGAGCGAAAACCTCGCACAACGACTTAAGCTACAACCAGGAGATCAGTTTACGTTTACGTATGAAACTAAGTTTCGAGAAATGTATAGTGAGCAATTTACTATCAATGCTATTTTTCAGTCCGACTCACATTTGGGAGACGAAGTAGTTTTTGTCAATGAAGAGCGGATTCACACTGTTTATAACCGCTATTTACCGTTAGACACAAAGTCAGCCAGCATTACAGCCGATAGTGTACTTTATTCGATCCTAGCAACAGAATGGAAGTTACTCGAACGTAACGCCAATGCTCAGGAAATGATGAAACAGATGCGTGATGAACGGCGAATTCGCACCACACAAACAAAGTTTCAAGTAATGACTATGTACGAAGGTGCTTCCCAGATTCTACAGTTAGAGGAAGCGTTGAATTTAATTACTATTCTGGCTGTGCTGGTGTTATTTTTTATCATTCTCATTGGGGTTATGAATACTTTGCGGATGACTGTACGAGAGCGGACACGAGAAATTGGTACGGTACGGGCAATTGGAATGCAAAAAAGAGATGTACGCAGGATGTTTATGTACGAAACTCTAGTACTAACAACGCTTTCTTGTATGGCTGGAGTACTTATCGGGATAATTGTGATGAGAGTCCTTGGTACGATTGAATTCGATACTAATAGCGTACTCAGTATTATCCTTAAGAACAAGCGTTTATTCTTCAAATTAAATCCTGCGGCTATGCTAAGTAACTTTATACTCATCATGTGCATGGCTGGGGTAACAGCATATTTCCCAGCGCGGCGAGCGGCCCGTTTATCTGCGGTTGAAGCGCTTCGCCATTATGAATGAAAAATAGGAGGTTAACCCATGACGTGGAAACTATTGATAATGTCAGCATTACTAGTGCTGATGCTGGCAGGTGGTAGTGTAGCAGCACCGAAAGTAGATAGCATCTTAGAACAGATAGATTTTATCATGGCATTAGAGTCAGATGGTACAGCGAAGGTCGAGATTACCCAGGAAATAGCTGGTGAGGGTGTTAAGGTTTATGAGTCTATTTATTACCGGCGTGATGCAGATGATGCTTTTTTAATCGTGATGACTGCCCCCGAGGTAGAAAGAGGTAATGGCTATCTTCGCAGTGGCGATAACTTCTGGATGTATCGCCGAAATACGAGGACCTTTCAGCATATTAATCGCGATCAAACCATTGCGGGAACGAACTCTAGCGGTGAGGATTTTGAGAACAGCAAACTAACGGATTTGTATAAGCCAGCTCTTGATAGTTCTGGTAATGAAATCATTGTTGAAACAGTGTTGGGCAAGACTCCAGTCTACCGTTTTGAGCTGACAGCTAAGACAGATTCGGTGACCTATCCGAAGCAAATTATGTATGTTCGGCGGGCTGACTACTTACCATTAAAGGTGGAAAGTTATGCATTAAACGGAACACTGATGATTTCTGCCTATTACCTAAATTACACCAAAGTCCAAGATAAGTATATGTGGGTAAAAGCTCTGTTTGTGGATGAGTTTGCACCAGGGAACAAAAGCTTGGTGGAAATTAAGAATATTTCTTTGCAAAAAATTGATGATCATGTGTTTACCAGAGCATATTTAGAGAATCTAAGCAGATAGAGGTAATGAGATGAAAACAACCCGTATCTTAAGTATGTTCATGTTACTTGTGATATTTAGCTGGTCTTCGGCGGGTATCGCTTTTGAATCCTTGTGGGATCTAGACGACCTTTTCTCTGATGATGTTATCGTAGAACATTCTCAGGCGGTTCAATATGACGTCGACCGTGAGCTGCATGCAAAACGAATTGGCGTCACAGGTCAGATTGGAACGTTTACTGCTTATTCTAGGAGTGAAGATACAGATAGTATCTACAATGCCATTACCAGTGATGTCACCTGCGAGGTTCGCTTACCGGATGGGTATAGGGGTCTATTAAGTCTTGAGCTTAATTACTATCCATCGGGGGTGGATTTGGTCTCTATGGTTAAGGTTGGAGATGACGTGGTTCCCATAACCACAACTACACATGCTGATATCACGATTAATGAGTTTTTTTTGGATGCCCATTGGAATCGACAGGTTTATTTGCGTACTGGTAAGCAGGTTCTTAAGTGGGGGAGGGGGTATTTTTGGAATCCCACCGATATGATTAACGTGGAGAAAAATGACTTCGCTGCATTGGATAAAACACGTGCTGGTACATTTGGAGCTCGGGTTCATGTGCCCTTTGGAATGACGCGGAATTTGTATTTCTTTGCGGGGCTGGATGGAATTGAGCGGTTAGCAGAGACTTCACTTGCAGCTAAGTACGAGTTTCTTGTCGGTAACACAGAGATGTCTATTTCCGCCTGGAATAAGCAGAATCTTAACCCAGTGTATGGTTTCGATATTTCAGGGAGGGTTAGTTCCGTCGATTTGCGAGGAGAAGTTGGAGTATCTCAGGGTTACAACCGAACGACAATGGATGTTGATACCTATGAGTTTCTTCGTAGCACACAGTGGACTTCACGGGTCAGCCTCGGAGCCTCCAAATCCTTCGATCATGCTAATATTAGTGATCGAATTAGTGTGTCAACAGAGTTATACTATAACCAAGATGGATACGAGGAAAACGTTTTTAGCAAACTAAGTGAGCTTGATTTAACAGACCAAGCACAGTCAGCTACCTATATGAGGTACATGACGGAGGTTTACGAGCCCTACCAGAACAGTAAATACTATCTAGCCTATTTTACATCAGTACAAAGGTTTCCTCATCCCAATATGACATTAAGTGTTAACGGAATTACCAACCTCGTTGATAAATCGACTACGTTTAGCACTGGACTTAGCTATAAGCCCTCACTTTCCGATATGAGTGTAAGCTTAAGTGCTAATACGTATTTTGGTAGAGAAAACACTGAAGCAACATTCCATGGAAATCGCTTTAGTATAAGTTTGGCGACAAGAATTGTATTCTAGGAACCTACTCGGAAAGCACTTCTTCGTTTCGCGTAGGCATTGTGTCAGATCTCATTTCTAATATTAATGATTTATGAAGGAAATTTAGACGTTAAGAGAGAAGCTAATAGTGTGATAGGTTTAGCCATTAAGGAAGGGGGGGTAGCGAGATTTTTTGGAGAGCAGCGTCTAGGTTTTTACTAGAACAAACGAAAATTAAGGGAGGATTTACATTGAAGCGGAATGTTATTGGATGGAGTCTAATCGTTACTTTTTGTTTTGTTATGGTACTCTCAGCTAGTACACTAGCTATAGAACAGGTTCAAGTTGCCAGTGATGGTGTATTCCAACAGGCTGAAGTGTCTGTTGCCCTTCCAACACAGCCACAAGAGGGTAATCTACTCGTGGCTGTGCTAGGTGCACGTAGTGCATTTACTGAGGGATTTTTTGATGGATGGGAATTAGTTGCTCATGCTAGCAATCGAGCTCGACAATGGATATTATACAAGTGGGCTGGAGCAGAGGAAGAATCCACGATTACGTTTAACTTTAGTGGAGTTACTAACTATACTCTGACCGTTGTTGAATATGCAGGAGTCAGTCCAGACAGCCCAGTAGCAGGTTATAGTAACATACAGCTAAACGAGGAATTAACCTCACTCACTGTCGGCCCACTTACGGGTGCTAATGGTCAGCTAGCTCTTGCGGCTATCACCGTTCGTCAACCAGTTGAAGGTATCTTTGGATGGACAAACGACTTTGTTGCAGTGGCCGATGTGACCAATAATTTTGAAGAACAAGGCCTTGTTACAGGCGTTGCTGAACTAGGTGTGGTAGATGGTGAAACAAAAACCACAGGTTCATGGAATGGGGCTGGACAACCGTCAGGAACACTAGTTTTGCTAAATGGCAAATAGATAGTACTCTTTGTTCTCTACATTATAGCAGGACCTCTTCTTATGGGAGGTCCTTTTTCTTGTGCTATTACAAAGGATAGATTCCTGTACGGACTGGTACCATATCCTCTGTCTAGGAAGGAATATTTTTTGCCTTTTTGCACAATGGCTATTGACTTAGGTTGTAAACAGGTTTATAATATAATTGAGTTTATAACATAAACTAGAATGGAGTTTTAATATGAGCGCTAAGCATGACAGAGAAGAGATGCTAAAAGATTTACAAATAATTAAGGCGGCTGTTAGTAAAGACAATAACATGCTCAAATACATTAATCTTTTGGATGCAATCCGTGGAGTCGCACTGTATTCTGGGATACTAATTTTTGTTTTTTGTGTAAGCCTTTTAAAGCTTATGGATCACTATGGCAGTTATCATAGCTTGCCAGCTGATATCAAATTTGTGTTCTATATTGTGCTAGGTGTCTGCGTGCTAGTGATAGGAATAGTCAAGCTAAGAACGCTTCTCAAGTTTGCGCGTAAATACCATAAAGACATTAGTCTAGCAAAACTGATTAGAGAGATATATACCCAATCGTTTTTGATGATTACGACTTCGTTTGTAATGGCTCTCCTTGTACTACTCATCTACTTTGCGACAGCGGATCTTGCTTACTTAATTGTGCCCATGATAGCCATCATAGTCGCGCTGCTAATGACAGCATTTGTGGCGGTATTAAACCTCAATGAAATGCTTATCTACGTGGAGTGGTTGTTGGTCAGCGGTTTGTTTTCACTGTTTATTGCTGATCGCATTAACATTAATTCGTTAGTTATTCTCATGTTAACCTTTGGAGTCGGTATGATCATTCTCTATCTGATAGCGCTCAGCTCTTCGCTTACAGAAAAGAGGGAGTAGATTTGGACGATCTCTATATTAATAAATTCATTCATGAAAAGGCTCGTCTGTTAATCCTAACGCACCTTTCTTCGACTGAGAGGCGAGAGGTGACGTTTAATGACTTGAAGGCAGCATTGGATATGACTGCAGGTAATTTATCTGTCCAACTGCGGAACCTAGAAGAAGCTGAGTATGTACGGGTTATTAAGGTGATAGAGGACAGAAAGACATTGACGAAGGTTTCTCTCACAGCCAAAGGTTATGAGGAGTTTATGAAATATCTCAATAACTTAGAAAAACTAATCCGCTCAATTCGAGAATAGTGTAACTACTGAAATACAAGGGGGAAGAGAGATGTTTAAGGTTAGTGATTTACGGTTTCGGTATCCAAAAAATCAGGTGGATACCATTAAGGGGATTTCATTTGAATTTGACAAGGGCGAGATATTTGGATTTCTTGGGCCTTCGGGAATGGGGAAATCCACAACACAAAAGCTAATGATCCGTATTTTAAAGAATTACCAAGGTGAGATATTATACAAGGGTAAGAATCTCAATAGTTATGATAAAAGCATTTACAATGATATTGGTGTGGGTTTTGAGATGCCAGTGTTGTTTAGCAAGTTGACTGCCATGGAGAATTTAAAGTTCTATCGGGATCTGTATCCTGAAGGTGTGAAGATTAGGCCTCTGTTAGAGCGTCTTGGATTATGGGAAGATCGTCACAAACGAGTAGCTGCTTTTTCTAAGGGAATGAAGTCAAGACTTAATTTCGCCAGAGCGATGATTAATGATCCTAAAGTCCTGTTTTTAGATGAACCAACAAGTGGCCTTGATCCCACCAATGCACGGATTGTTAAGGATATGATTTCGGAGTTCCGTCACAACGGGGGCACAGTATTTCTGACAACTCACATGATGCATGATGTGGATGAATTGTGTGATCGCGTCGCTTTTATTGCTGATGGACAAATACGAGAGATTAGTTCTCCTAAGGACTTGAAGGTTAGATATGGTAAACGTGAGATTAGACTTGAGTATAATGATGATGGAGTCGCAAGCAAGCAAGTATTTGACCTAAATTCGATTAAATCGAACGAAGAGTTTTTTGGTATTCTGCGCACAAAAGATATCATTACTATTCATAGTGGAGAAACAACCCTCGATGAGATATTCATCAAGGTCACAGGGGTGAAAACGCATGAATGAGCTTTTCAAATTAGTGAAAGGTGATCAAAGTCGATTGCTCAGATATGGTATTACCTATGCAAGCATTGCGACAAGTTTGGTGTGGATTGCTTTTATCCAGATATTACGGCTTGATGCGATTAGCACATACTTTCCACTATTCATATTTGTCGATGTTACCATGATGTCGTTTTTGCTTATCGGTGTTGCGATGATGTTTGAGAAGCAGGAAAATGCGCTAAAAACAATGCTAGTTACACCGATTAATAAGCATCACTATCTAGCTTCAAAGATTATAACAACAGTTGTTGCCAGTCTAAGCTCTTTACTTTTACTAGGTGTTTATGGGATTCTATTTAAGGGATTGTCTATTAACTATCTAGGTATAACTGGAGCAGTTATTTTAGCTTCTTTTGTCTTTAGTTGTATCGGAGTACTGTTTACCTATAAATCCAAGGACTTTACGATCTTGCTAATGTGGGTGATGGTGATGTTTTTTGGGTTCGCTATTCCCACCATATTTCAGATGTTTGGGATAATAACAGCGGACTGGTTCAACTATCTGCAATACATGAACCCAACGCAAGCAGTGTATACAGTTTTGAGCGCAGCTGTAATGACTGTTGACCAAGGAGAGCTGCTGATTAGTCTGGGTTATCTATTGCTTCTGTCTATTATACTGTATTACTATGTAGTAAAGTGTTTTGATCGCTACAGCATGCAAGAGTTTGGAGGTGAATAACAGTGACGATAAAATATCTAATCTATGAGTTAAAAAAATGGGTGCGGGATCCAATGATGATTTTCCTCTTAGCTTATCCAGTTATAATTGCATCTGTTGTCCGTTTTGGTGTACCCTATGCGCAGGAACAATTTCAATTATCTGTTGCGCCGTACAATCATGTATTAGCAGCAGTACTCATGTTACTGACATCTGCAATATCGGGTGCTGTTATCGGATTTTCGATTCTCGATGATCGCGATGACAAAATCCTGTATGCCATTGATGTATCACCGGTTAGTTTTGATATCTACATGGGTTTCCGTTTTATAATGAGTTTTATGTTAACCTATGTGGGTAGCGTTGTCGCATTGTTAATTGCAAACCTTGGTGGGATTCCCGTATATGCATTGTTACTGGTACCGGTTGGTATAGCATTGTTTAGTTTTATCTCAGCGATGTTTATTAACTTTTTTGCCTCGAACAAAGTAGAAGGATTTGCTATGATGAAAGCCGGTGCAATGATTATTGTTTTTCCGATTGCATCGTTATTTTTCACGGATTATAAGGAATTTTTCTTTGGGTTCGAACCTAATTTTTGGGCTGTTAAGGCTCTTAGTGTGGCTATGCTTCCAACCCTTGAGTTTAATCTAGGCTTTTGGACCTATTTTACAGTTGGGATTTTCTATGCTTTCGGATTAAATGTTGTAACGTATCATATATTTAAAAAACGAATAATGATCTGAGAGGAGAGACGAAAATGGAGTGGTATTGGTGGGTTCTAATTGCAGTTGGTGTTGTTGGGATTGGGTATATTAAACTGAAAGTGTTTAAACGCTTGATGGATAAAAAATCTATGGATGATAACGAATAAGTTTGGGGGATGCTACATCAGCATCTCTTTATAGCTACTTTAAGAAGCCACCATCTGATGGTGGTTTCTTAAATATTTACACATTTGGAAGGGGTCTGGACGTTGTAGGCAGAATAGAGTATCTGAGGGATAATGGTTTAAGTTTATTGGAGGACGAGCATGAACAAGCATAACATATTAAGACAATACTTCGGACACAGTGAATTCCGCGAGGGTCAGTCTGAACTTATTGACAACATTATTGCTGGTCGAGATGTGCTAGGAATTATGCCTACAGGAGCTGGGAAATCGCTCTGTTATCAAGTTCCGGCCCTAATGCACGATGGGATAACGCT
>SKJB01000028.1 GCA_007116145.1 Limnochordia bacterium
AATGGATGGGTATCAGTTTGAGGAATTTCTTTGTGAGCTGTTTGCTACTCTTGGTTATACCGTCGAAGGTACGAAAAAGTCAGGAGACCAAGGAGCGGATTTGTTTATTACTCAGCGAAATATAAAGATTGTTGTACAAGCCAAAAACTATAGCAGGAAAGTAAGTAACCTACCGCCTCAGCGCCAGACTACAGAAAGCAGGTCTGCTGGCAAGAATACGCAAAAAGGCTTTGTCTCACTTTTGAATAGCCGCTGATATTCGACGGTATGTGCGTGTGAAACGGTGAAAATAGACTTATTGGCTAGATTTGAGGTATAATAGAAACACCAATATTTGAGGAGCGATCACAAATGACGCTTAAGGGAATATATTTAGAAAATTTAACTGTATTTGAAAAGATGGAAATAGAATTTTGCGATGGCATAAATGTTTTCGTTGGAGAAAATGGAACTGGTAAAACACATATTATGAAATTGCTTTATGCCGCTTGTCAGGCGGCACAGGTAAAAACTACTGCTGTTGATTTCCCCCAAAAGATTGTCAAGGTATTTCGTCCCGACGATTTTAATATTGGGCGCCTTGTTAGCAGGAAAGTGGGTAATAGCAATTCAAGAATTCACATAGCATCTGATACCAATACTTTGAAGGTGTCTTTTGAAAGGCGTACAAAACGATGGGAAGCAAATGTAACCGGAATGCAGGCATGGGAAAAGCAATTTGAAAATTTGACAAGCACATTTATTCCAGCTAAAGAAATGCTTTCTAATTCTCGCAATTTAATACAAGCTATTGATAAAGGGAATGTGGATTTTGATGATACTTACAAAGACATTATTTCTGCTGCAAGTGTTGATGTAAGCCGTGGACCTGACAATGAACGAAAGAAGAAATATCTGAAACGCCTGCAAACAATAACCCAAGGTAAAGTTAAAATTGAAAAGGAGAAATTCTATCTTTTGCCTACTGGGCAACCTCAATCGAAACTAGAGTTCCAGTTGGTTGCGGAAGGTTTTCGGAAAATTGCACTCCTATGGCAGCTTATTAAAAATGGAACTCTAGAAAAAGGCTCCGTACTATTTTGGGATGAGCCAGAAGCTAATATTAATCCACAAAATATACCAGCTATTGTCGACTTACTTCTTGATCTGCAAGAAGATGGGGTGCAAATATTTATTGCAACACACGACTATTTTATAGCTAAATATCTTGATGCCAGAAAAAGAGAATCTAGCAAACTGTTGTATCATGCTTTATATAAATCAGACGATACAATTCATTATGAATGCGAAAAGGCTTTCATGTTACTTGAGAACAATAGCATATCAAGGCAATCTGTTGATTTATATAAAGAAGAGGTTGAGAAGGTGATGAAATGAGTGTTACCATCAGCGAATCAGGCCTGTGTTTTGGTGAGTTTGAGGAGTCTAACCTATTTTATGTTGAACAATCGAATGTATATAAGTCACTCGGAAGTGGTATTTGCACAATTGAGTTTGCTTTATATAACAACGGTGACATACTAATGATTGAAGCAAAATCAAGTTCACCGAAACCTAATAATCAAGATGACTTTGATAGTTTTATAAATGAAACATATGATAAATTTGCTCATTCGATTGACTTATACTTTTCGATAGTGCTAAAGCGTATAGAGGACAGCGAGAACGATATGCCAGATTCCTTTAAGGCAGCGAACTATTCCACGATAAAAATCAAATTGCTCTTAGTAATTAACGGTCATAAAATTGAGTGGCTCTCTCCAATCTCTGACGCCTTGAAAAGAAAACTCAAAAGACAGACTCAAATTTGGCTTTTGGAAGTGGTTGTGCTAAATCATGAACTTGCAGAAAAATATGGATTGCTAAAACTACACCCTAAACCTTAAGCCTTTGTCGACTTTGGATAGAACGCAACACCCATCTGCTTGCGGATATCCTTCGGCAAACTGATTCGCCCTCGGTCGTCTATTTTCACGGGCTCGATTGCTCGAACGAGATTCGCTTACGTTGCGCCAGGATAAGTCTGGTAGAAGGGGATGTCTTTGGACAGAAACTTCTAGGTAGAACCTAGCAGGTAGGTGGCGACCTGCCCGGTAAAGTTTGGTCAACAGCCGGAAGCGAGTCTTGCATGGTAGTGAAGCGATTCCTATCGTGAAGCGTAGACAGCGAGTGCAAAAGCTGTGTGATAGAGCCTCGATATGAATCTGATTGTCGGAGCCTTCGTACTCGTAATAGCGGGGGCAGTACATAAGATGCTGTATTGACCTGGTGTCTTTGTCCGACGCTCCAAAAGATAAGGCATCTGTAGAAGGTAATGTTGGCATTATATCGACTTGGATCATTGCATCCCTTAGGAATCAGCAGTTTTTCTCTCTGTTCGAGCTTCGATTCTCCCCTTCGGTACGAATCTCGCATAGGGGGCCTGGCCCCATAAGCGCTACGTTTTACCAGTGCCAATGACCGGAGCCTAATTGCCCTCGTGCCTCAAGCCCAATCGTTTCTCATCGGGCACCACAATCTGTTAAGTAGCCAATCCACCTATCAATGGGATATCAGTCAAAAAATGCTATGTTATTTATCCGACGACACCTTAGAGGAAGATCTCTATCCCCAGGAATTACTCTTTCGTGATCTTAGTCAACAGCTAAACCAGTCCATTATTATTCAAAAATTAGGTGTTCTAGTAACGGGCCAAACCCACCAAGTTCACCGACACTGAAGGGTTGAAGATATCACCCGTCGAAGTATGTTAGTAATGTTGCTAATTAAGACATAGCGATGGAAGTACTATCACAGGTATTGTGGACTCATCCACTAATGCTACTACAACGTATCGATAGGAGAGGTTTGCTATAGACTTTGATTATGAGAAGTATGAAAGAGAGTGTGCAGTCATCCTAAACGAGAATGAAGAATTACTCAACGCTTTTCGGCTATCCTTACAAGAACAGGGCTTGACAAGTAAGACCGTCAATAACCATGTAGAGAACATAGCTTTCTTCATCGATAATTACTTGCTTTATGAGGACCCAGTCCGTCCTACAGACGGGATTAGCATGGTGCATGGTTTCTTAGGTTATTGGTTCATCCGTAAAGCTATGTGGGCGTCACCTTCGAGTATACGCAGCAATGCGGCAAGTATAAAGAAATTCTATGCATTCATGCACCAAGCAGGAAAAGTGACTACTGAGCAGTTAGAATCATTGCAGGATACCATTAAGGAAGAGCTACCTGATTGGATTGAAACAGTTAAGCGATATGACGATCTAGACTGCGATGATCCGTTTGGCCGCGGAATATAGCAGGTGATAGCAGGAAGTGCTGAAGTACCTAGGAACCTGCTCGGAAATGTGCTTAAGTACGCACAATAACAATGTACCTGATCTTTTCACTATCGTGAAAAGACAGGGGTGTACTTCTTCGTTTAGCAAACTCGAAAAGTTACGTTTCCGACACAAGTTAGCGTAATCAGAAACAACTAAAAACAAGTGGAGTTTCGCATAATCCATCGCTTCGATGACTTTTCGAGTTTACTCCTAGTAGCGCTAAACTGTTGTATGGCTTAGTCCATAGAGACAAGGTGGAGGACATCTACACTTGGGACAAACGCGTTAGTTATCGTACTGTTGTATAGTGTAAAATAAAACTGTACAAGATTGCAAAGAAAAAATAGATAACCAGCAATGAAGAAAAGACTTGTCAGTCACCCCATCAACCTCTACTGTTAGAGTTGGGAACAACAAACAGTAGGGGGATGAAAGGAATGCTGACAATGTCTCAAATCAATTGTATCAAAATGTTGAGAAATGAGAAAGGGTTATCTGTTAATGAGCTTAAAAATATTATGGGAATTACCTGGACCACTGCAAAGAAATATTATTAGAGCAGGAAAAAACATACATGCTTGCTCTCCCAGAAGAGCCGTGGCCAGTCTTTAGCCAACATAAAGCGAGTGTTAACAAATACGGTGAAATTACTCTAGATAAGACTCTGATCCATATCCCTAAGGCCTATGCACTCGGCCATGTCGAAGTCGTTGTATACTGGGACCGCTTTAGTGTATACAGCAAACACGGAGAGCACATATTTAACGACTACCGACCCTATATGAATAAACGAAGAGATATCGAATGGAATGACATCCTTAAAACTTGGTTAAAGAAGCCGCGTAGTGTTCTGTATTCACGCTTTGCACCGTACCTGCCGCTACGCATCCGCGAACATCTAGCCATTGACTCCATCCCTCTACGTAAGGAGCGCATTAGGTGGCTCATGGGAATACTTGAACAGCATGACATGCAAGAAATTGATAAAAACTTCTATGAACTGGTAGAGCCTACAACAAAAGCGCATCCATGGGACGTAGACTGGACTATCTATGACCAACTCAGTCCGGAAAC
>SKJB01000156.1 GCA_007116145.1 Limnochordia bacterium
ATTCAGCGTGAAAGATGATTAGTTAAGGGATGAGCAATGTCAGTCACCATAGATAATTTAAGAATTTTCTTTGCGTCAAAAGAAATTAATGCCGGCTTTTATGTAGTGCGTATGTCTGAGTCAGAGAATCTTTTAGTTGACCCAACTAATCAATTTATCAACTTCATTAATAGCTCTGAACTTAATGTGCGTTATCATCAGCCGAACTCTGAAACTCAGCAGACGGAGGTTACGACTTGGTGGACTACAGATGAAGACAACCTCGAGGCAGTCACAACAGTTTCACGTGCGGTAAATCTAAGTCAGGATTTCCGGTTGTCGATATCGAATTTGAAAAAACACGCAAAACCAGATGATGTTTTGGTCCTACTTTCCTATGAAGGAGAGCTTTTTATTCTAAATGCGAGTCGCTTAGATATTGAGAGTCTATCGCTAAAAAAAAATAGTCCTGTCTCTGAAATCATTGGCCTATTAGCAAAGGAACAACACTATGTTCTTGAAGACCGCTTTTGCGAATGGAATAAACGCCTTTTAGAAAGCTTTTTTTCTGAAGCTTCTCAAGGTGAAGAAGTTTTTATGAGAACAGACCCTGAATTTCTCGATGGTCTTGGTCAGGATATCGGAGGAGATGTGGGATTCATAGAGGCGGTAAAGAAGGGACCAAGTTGGCTTGGAACTAACCTAGGTCTAGCAAGAAAGATTTGTTCCCTTGTTCAAGAACGAATTCAACCTGAACGAGGCTATATAGACCCTGAGGAATATTCAGAAACCTACCGAAATTTAAGAGCCCCTGCTTATTTGCCGTATCTCGCAGCGTTAGTAAGAAATGCTTGTGAGCATCAAAGCTTTTATGAGGGTTTAAAAAATGAGTTGCAGCTAGAAAATGAATTTGGTTCTCAAGAGATGCAACGTATTGAGGTTGCTTGGAAAGACCTTCAAGATTGGACATCCAATAACAATGGAAGGTTTGGTTTCTTCAACTTCAGAGTATTGGGAGGGCATCGTTTAATCGGCGTTCCTCGCTCTCAAGCTATTCTCAAACATAACGATTTAGAAGCTTTGTCTATCTCATTCATACAAGCTCAGATAGGCTCTGGCCTTGAGTTAACTCAGGAGCGGCTCGGGAGGATAATAAATTCAATCAAGGCGTCTACCAACTTATATTCAGCAGGCTTTATGGATGCGATCCGTCAGGAAGATCTGTTACCTCCTATTCATGCAATCATTCAAGCTGTATATGCAGACTGGGACGGTAAGCTCACTCCCCGAAAAAATCGAGACCTAGAAAAGAAATCCAGTAGCCAAGACAGCTCTGTTGTATCTATTTGCTTAGTTTTTGATGGAAGCTCTAATGCACTGTTACCCGCTTGGAAAATATTTACTAATTTCACCGATGGGTCACTCTCGATCAGTTATGAAGATATTCGTTGGAACACAGTCGTCTCCGGCTCGCAATTCCAAATTCTTATTTCTAAAACTGAAGGCCAACGAAACCAACTCTGGCGCTTACTTCAAATCGGTGCAGAACAAGAAGTCAACCTTAAATATGACTTTCTAGATGAACATGAAAACATCATCAAGTCGTCCACTTTTGAGTCACCGAGCAGCCCTTTGTGGATTTTTGTCCCTAAGTCTAACCCGATATCTAGAGATATTGAATTGCATGCAGGCGAGCTCCCTGCCACTGGCCAAGTCTTTTTATTGGCATCACCCGAAGGTGTCGAGAAGTTAAAGTTTTATTTGAAGAGCATGACTCCTTTACACCAAGTTATTACTGATACAGGAATCCCACAAAGTTGGATGCTTATAAGAATCGACCACTGTGAAGATCTGACCGATAAACAACGTAATATTCCGTATGGAAGGGTTAACTCAGCACGCCCACGCGTCATTCGTTTCGAAGGGGGCCGTTCAATACGAAGAGGATACAATAAAATGTACCTCCCTTATGATTTGCCCACCATAGAGTTGGATGCTCCTGCAGAAGTTCATTTAAAGCCCATCGAAGGCATTACTCTTATTCAGCTTATTAATAAGCAAGGTAAGACTGCAGGGGGTTTATTCCATCTTAAACCACAAAAGTCTTTCTCCATCGAGTTAGAGAATAGTGCCAGTGGTTCCTATGAAATCGCAGCTTTAGACAAATCTAATAATGTTATTGAAACGGCACGTCTAAGAATTAGTGGTTTAGGTGGTGAGGTTGTGGAACATGCCAGTAACTTGCATATCAATCGGTTTGGTAGAGCGGTAAATTCTCAATATGGACTCAAAGGGCCTAACTTAAATGATCCTCTTGTAACCAAAGATTTTTCAATCAACAGTCTCTCTATTCTCAATAAGGAAGAGTCCACGCTAGGAAAAGAAGCTGGTGTTGCAAATAAATCTCCAAAGCCTACTGAATTATTTTTGGATTCGCTAGCCCAATCTGGGACTTTAAGCTACGACGTTGCACGGGATCAAATGCTGCGATTTCTAGCAGATGCTAAATTAAATGAAAATCCAATTAAATTAATTATTGAGCTCCAAAAATTAGGGCATTTAGAACTATCTAGAACGGATAAAGGACACATAGCCAAAGTCCATGCCCTTCCCCCCTCTGTTTATAGCTTACCGCAAAAACATGAGAGAAATTCCGTTTGGGCTATTGCTGGAACGCTGAGATTAGCTCATTGGGCTGAGCTGGAGAAAAAGAGAAGCTCATGGATTACTTATTTAAATTCTGTTAATTCGGATATTCGCAATTTAATACTAGTTGTACATGATATTGCTCAGGCTAAAATAGATATAAGGGCTTTAGGCTTTCTTTTCTCATGTCTGCCCTGCGATGCCCTCATAAAGTGGGCGGCTAATTTGAATGAATTTACAGTTGAAAGCTTCAGATTCCCAATGGAATCAATTGGCCGAGCGCAAGACTCAATAATGCGGTTTAATCCAGAAAGAGGTAATTTTTTTTCGGGGGATTCAGCAGGCTATTACTGTGAGTTATGGCGGGTTAAAGATAGAGATACAGGTGTTGATAATGTTCATGTTTTAGCTAAAAACGGTAGTTATACTTTCATCAGAGATCGCGAGTGGGGAATTTGGGTTGCTCTTCAAGAATTCACTCAGTGGGCAGCTACGACTCACAACATTCCAAATCTATTGCCTTTGATAACTTATCAGGAGAGTCGGCATACCCTCTGGATCCCCGAACGAATAAGACCACCATTTATTTTAGATAGAACACTTTATCTCTGCGCCGGAAGACAACCAGATGTCTACTCAGTAAAGGCGGGGGAGCGACACGGTAATCGCCTACAAATTCTAGAGCTATCTACTGAAATTTGTTTAGTCACTGTTGATTCATTTTACCTCCAAATGGCTCAAGGTAAGTGGCTTGCATATAGAATGGTCCCTCTCGAAATAGCGACTGAATTAGCCATAAAACTAGGTGCCCGCTTAGATATTGTTTGAGACAAGGAAAGATTCATGAAAGATCCAATAATCGCATATGAAGAATTTAAAGACGGAATAAAACGATATGTTACTTCCGCTTTTTCAAGTAATTCAGAAACATTTGAAAGAGACAGGAAAAAGCTACTCGATCAATCTGGTATATTTTTCCAAGAACCATATGTTGAGCCTATACCAAGCTACAAATCAGGTAAGTTTCTCTCAGACCTTGATAATGAAGATACGCCTACACTGTCCAAAGATGGGCTCTCTGCGTTTAAAAAAATTGTAGGAAATGGTCTGTTTGATGGACGCTACCCTCTCTATCTGCATCAACAGAGAATGTTATCTCACGCCATGCAAGGCCAACATTGTGTCATTGTCACCGGAACAGGCTCCGGTAAAACAGAATCTTTTCTACTACCCGCTCTAGCCAACATCCTTCGCGAAGCTACAAATAACGACAAAAAATGGCAATCTCCTACCAAAAACCCAAGCTCATGGACTCTGGATAGTCCGCCGAGATGGGACCAGACTAGAACTAATCTTCGGGGAGAGACTCGACCTGCCGCCGTGCGGACACTAATTCTGTATCCAATGAATGCTTTGGTCGAAGACCAAATATCAAGGCTCCGAAAAGCTCTGGATTCTGATGAGGTTCTAAAAGCTTTAGACGAATCACTTAACGGTAACAGAATACGCTTTGGTCGATACAATGGTTCAACGCCTGTGTCGGGACATCCTTTTAAATCCGATGGCAAGAGTAACGAACATAAAAGAACAGCGTTAAAAAACCAAATCATCTCGGCGATAAAAGATTATCTGGCTTTGAAAGCTAAAATTTCGACGTTAACAGATAAGCTCACAGAAGCAGAAAAAAGTAGCGACGAGCTGAAGGTTCAACAAGCAAACAATGAATTACAGAGAGCCAAGAATGAGTTAGATTTTGTCACCCGTATGACTCCAGATGCGGCTGAAATGTTTCATCGCTGGGAAATGCAAGCAGCCCCACCGGATATTTTAGTAACAAACGTCAGTATGCTCTCAATCATGATGATGAGACACACAGCTAACAACATTGAGGACGATCGTGCCGATTCTGACATTTTCAAAAAAACTCGAGAATGGCTCGAAGAAGATAAGGAAAATCATGTTTTTCAACTCGTAATTGATGAACTTCATCTTCATAGAAACTCTGCAGGCACTGAAGTGGCTTATTTATTGCGCCTTCTACTAGAGCGCCTAGGTTTAGCTCCTGAAAGTCGGCAGTTACAAATTCTAGCCTCGAGTGCGTCTTTAGATGACAAAAGCGATGAAACTTATGAGTATTTAGGTAGCTTTTTTGGGTACACACCAGAAGAAGCAAAAAAACGCTTTTACATCGAATCCGGAGAATTACAGTATTCTCTTAATGCGCAACAAACTCAGCTTTCAGAAAGAGTCCAACGCGCCTGCCTAGAAGCTAACAAGGATGGCAACCAACCTCATAGTTTAAGGGCGGTAATTGATGCTATTAGCAATGATCACGAAGATACTGCCAAAACTATGCTCTCTGTATTCACAGAGCCGAATATTAAGAGGATTACTCCCAAACCTCAATCTGCGGTTGCTGCAAGGTTATTCTCATCATTAGATAATGGAGAGCAGCTACCTGCTTTAAGTTCACTATTCCAAAGTATTAGCTACGCAAGAGAAAACTCGCTTAGTTTAAATCTTCCAAGGTTTAGGTTCCATTGGATGGCTAAAAATATTGATGGGATATGGGCAACTATTAAACCAAAGGGCAATGACAATCGCAGACGAGTGGGAACGCTCTTACCGGAATGTAAGCTAACATGGGAAAATAATAGAGTTTTAGAAATATTGTACTGTGAGTGTTGTGGTACTCAGCTCTTGTGCGGCAGTAAAATTGCGTTGCCGTCTCAAAACCCATTGGGGATAAACGAAGAAAAAACGTTCGAGTTGACCTCTCTAGAAGCTCAATTAGAGGGGCTTCCAGAATCTAGTATTGAAACGAGAACAGATGCTCAAACTTATCGCGATATTGGCGTTGTGTGGATGTGCCCGCCTGAAACTTATCAGAAACTTGAATCATCTAAGCTAGAATGGAGGCACGGTTCTATCGATATCAACATGCATAATGATAGACCTGGTCGCCCTAAATCTCGCGTTTCCGCCAGCTGGTCACGAGCCCGAATAAATCCAAAAACAGGTGTTGTAAATCTTGGCGTTGATGAAAATGATGATAATAGCATTCCTTGTCTTTGGTTTGAGGTCGACAGTCAAGAATGGAACCAGAATAATCAACCTGATCAGTATTCAGGTATGCCGCAGGTTTGCCCTTCCTGTCAAATAAATTACTCGGAAAGATTTGGTAGAAGAACACCCATACGTTCATTTGTGACTGGTTTAGCAAGGCTATCACATCTTTTCTCTAAACATCTTATGTCGGCACTAGAAGAAGGTGACTCACGCAAACTTGTCGCATTTTCAGATAGTCGTGAAGCAGCTGCGAACTTATCATTAGGAGTAGAAGTCGAGCAGTGGGCATTGTTACTAAGAACTTTGGTAAATAGCGAACTTAGAAAACGCGCAGTGTCTGGTATGGCTTCCTCTAAAGCAAAAGTCCTGAGTTTGATTGAAAATAAAAAGTCTGACGAGATAGCTAAGTTAAGGAACGATTTAAAGGAGCTATTTGACGTTTCGGCTCCAGAAATTTCAGAGTTCAATTTATTTATTCAAGCTGCAAGAGCTGTAATTGAAGACCAAGAATCCGCACTAGAGGATCAAATTAAACAAGTAAATGAAATTAGGTCATACATTTCTGGTTATGTAAGTATCGATGAAATGGTCAAAGACCCGATTAGTCAGGTTGGTTTTATAAGTCCACTGTGGCGGGCACTTATAGAAAAAGGTGTTAATCCTGGTGGAGCATCAGTTGAAGATAGGAAAATAACAAACGGCACAGATTGGACATGTCTATTTGAAAAGGTCAATGGCGAGCTTCAGCCAAAGCTTGCGCCGAATAAGTCCCCAGAGCACATTAGTAAAGTTGGTAGAACACTCAAAAAGAGTATCTGGCGAACGCTAACTGGTCGCCTTTTATATGACCTAGAATCTCAAGGTGTCGGGCACCTTGCATTACCTCCAAGGCTCCCGATTCCCGAAGGTCTAACCATCAAAGAAACGAAGTACAGGCAAATCTGTGATAGTGTTCTCCGAATTCTATCCGAAGAAAGTCGACTTGACCCTCACCCCTGGAATGGTGAGACGAATCCTTGGTCCTATAACCAACCCAGCGGAGATGGGAGAGAGGGTACTGCAAAAAAACGAGTATTTGAGTTTTTATCTCAAGTAGCCGATAAGCTCAATATCTCTTATGAATCACTTCGCTCAAATATCGCTAAGACATTCAATAAAGCAGGACATTCAACTGAAGACGAGCACTGGGGAACTATTACCATTCGAAATCTTTGGGTCAGAATTGTTGAAGGTATCGAAAATCCATGGATATGTGACAACTGTGGTCGCATACACTGGCATCCTTCCGCGGGAGTTTGCTCTCGTTGTTTTGGCACGTTGAATGATGAACCAAATAAAAACTTAACCGCCCATGACCTTACAGAAAAGAATTATTACGCCTTTGAGTCTAAAGATGAAAAATCAATTTTTAGAATTCACTCAGAAGAACTTACTGGACAAACTCAAAATCAAGCACAAAGACAACGACATTTTAGAGATATTTTCTTTGACCATGATGTTATTCGTGACATCGGTGAAAGACCCGCAATAAGAAATGTAGACTCGATTGACTTTCTATCAGTCACAACAACGATGGAAGTCGGGGTAGATATTGGTTCGCTGCAAGCCGTTTTGCAAGCAAATATGCCTCCCGAACGATTCAATTATCAGCAACGTGTGGGGCGAGCGGGGCGAAAGGGTCAGTCTTTTGCAATCGCATTCACTTTTTGTAAGGGGCAAACTCATGACCGAATTCATTTTGAACACCCGGACGAAATGACTGGTTCAGTTCCTCCCCAACCGAAGTTAGCTATGGGTAAAGATCAGCAGATTCTAATAGAGCGGCTCTTTGCAAAGGAGATCCTTAGGCAGGCATTCTTGAGTTTCAACGTAAGTTGGGCCGATACCAACTCAGCTCCCGATACACATGGCGAAATGGGGATGGTCACTGAGGCCGGAACAAGGATCGCTGATATCAAAAACTGGTTATCAGAAAATCACCCCATAATAAGTTCCCTTGCAATTAAACTTTGTAACGGAACCTCCATAGAAGCAAACGATTTGATTGTTTTCGCGAGTAAACTACCTGAGAAGATTGAAAATGCAATGAGTAATAGAAATTACTCGACAAATTCATTTGCTCACCGACTTGCTGAAGCGGGTATTTTACCTATGTTTGGGATGCCAACAACAGTGAGACAACTTTACTTTGAAGCTCCCAAAGACAAGAAGAGAGATCCTCGCACTCTAGATCGTCCCGCAGATCAAGCTGTCGCAGATTTCGCTCCAGGTTCTGAACGCACATGGGATAAGCGAACGCTTTTGCCCAAATATATCAGCGCTCCGCTTTTACGTGATCCAATGAATCACGGGCACCTGAAGACTAACGGAGAACCCATTGGCGCTGCGTTCATTCAAATACGTTGCAATGCCTGCCGACACCTAGAATCCATTAGTGTAGACATCGATAAAATTTCGACCTACCAAGACCCCAAAGGGCGTTGGAACGCAAGTTATCTTAAATGCCCACAGCATAATATTGAATGTCAAAACTGTAACTTACCAGAAGCGAAAATATTCGTGGCCGTTGAACCACGAGCGTTTATTACAGACTTAGCACAAGACAATTCTGCAAGAGGAGCTGGCGAAGGCAAAGGGCGCAGCGGAGTTACCGAAATTAGCAGCCCGATGCTTAGCGATAAGAACTATTCTCATATCTGTAACAGTGAAGTTAAACTCGCTAAACATGCTTCTGTCTTCAGAACCAACACAAATCGAGGTAACTATTTTGGTTTTGTTAAGAAGAGTTTTATATCTCAGCCTCAACAATATATCTTTGGTGGAGGAATCTGGTTCGAACAAGATGAAAGTCCGGAATTCAAAGTAGCACTAACGTCTAGCAAGACCACTGACATACTGGCTATCAGAATGTTGAATAATAATGGACTTAACTATTTCGAAGAACTTGGGCAGACTGAATTAACTAGAAGACGAGCGGCTTGGTATTCTGCCGCAACGATCTTGCAACGCGCTATTGCGCTAAAGCTCGATATTGATTCTTTAGATATCGAAATCGCCTCAGTTCATTCAGTAAATAGCGATGGCGGTGCCGAACTATACCTTGCAGATGCTCATCCAAATGGTGCAGGAATAGTCGAGTCAGGAAAGAATAATTGGAGCTTATTATTAGAAGGCTGTCTTTTTGGTGAGGGCCCATGGGGTCAGATGGGTCGAATAATCAAAAAAGAACTGTCCCTTGCATCGGAACCTGATAATGAATGGCGGTCTCCAGATCTATTGTTAAAGGGATTTAGAAATAGACAGCTGCATGGTTTGTTAGATTGGGAGTTAGGCCTAGATATTATCTCGTGCATGTATAGCTCAGAATTTAAACCTGGGATTGATTCAAAGATAAACGGAAAGTTATTACCTCAGAATAAAGATCGCTCTTGGGCATGCAAAGCAAAACTACTCGTGGAGAATTGGGCGAGTAACAGCTTTCCATACGATGCGGTTGTTGACGCTGGAAGTATTCAGGGATGGGTAAACGATAATGTGTTTCATGTCGTAGTGCACCCTCTGTGGGATGGCGCTCCTGGCTCTGGGAATGCAATACTAGAAGCTAGACAAGTAGCGAAAGACAATGGATGCCATTCAATAAGACGCATCGATTCATTTAACTTATCTCGTCGAATGGTCTGGGTCAAAGCTAAACTTGAAACAGTCAAATATGACGATGAGCGACTCTTTCCCATAGAGCCTATCGAACCAGACGCTTATAAGGCGCAGCGAGCAACATTGGAAGCAGCAAAACTCAAAGGAAAAACAATCGCAATCTTGCCAACGGACGCCCCCCAAATTGGAGTCTATGATTGGGAGGACGTTGAAAACGCGACGATTGAAAACATGAGACATAGTGAGAAATGGCTAGTTAGCCTAGGGGATGGGGAACGTCTGCCTGTTCAAGTCACACGCAGAATAGGAATGTCGCAACCAACACTTAAGAAGCTGCATCAAGAAGGATTTATTAGCTCGAACGAGCTCTCAAATCTAACACTGATCGCCAAAGCCAAGAATTAAACTAAAGGAAATCTTTATGCCAAAGATAATCGGGAGTCTTCCATTTGATCGCTGGGAGAACGAAGTCTTAAAGAAACTCAAAGCTCAGGCCCCTGATGACTGGATAATTATGCCGAGTGTCAAATGGACACTTAGTAAAAATGGCTATGTCCGAGATGGCGAAGCTGATTTCGTAATATTAGTGCCGAATTCTGGACTGATCGTGCTTGAGGTAAAAGGATCTCGTCAATTTAAAGTTGAGCAAGACGGTATCTGGTACAGAAAAGACGCTGCGGGATGGTTAAAGCTAAAAGAAGCTCCCGCTGAGCAAGCAACCAGAAATATGCATGACTTAACAGAGGTAATAGCGGAAGCCCAGAATTGGAGGGGGTTCCCTGGTCGCTTTGCTTATATAGTTGTATACCCGCAAGGAACTGCAGAGTCTCTTCCCCCCATGTTCGATGAATCAACACTGGCAACCTATCGCAATATAAATAATCTTGATACAAAGATAAGACACGCATTAGAGAGGAGAGCAGGCTCACACGCTGGTGAAAATTTTACCCGAAGTGTAATGGATGCGATCATTGATCAATTGAAAAATAGAAAGTTCAGAGTAAATAAAATTGATACTGTTGAGGACGTTACAACTGACTTAAGTCAAATTAATCAACTGACGAGGCAGCAGTTCTCCAGCCTAAAAGGACTCTTTGATCTTCAAAGAGTGGGTGTAATAGGTCCAGCAGGCTCAGGCAAAACGGTTCTCGCTTTATGGAGACTCAAAGCACTTGTAGAGGAAGGAAAAAATGCAATTTACGTTTGTTATAACAGAAATCTAGCGGAGTCATTAAAGCGACAAAATCCTGAACATGAAGACTTCATTTGGACGGTTGATAAACTTTTTTTGAGAATTTACGACTCTCGAGATGGAAGAATAGGCCAGGATGAGTTTCATCGTGAGATTCTCCCTGGCTACGTAATGGACCGAGCTAATTCCATTAAAAAATACGAGGCTATCATTGTCGATGAAGGACAAGATTTGTCTGAATACCAAACCATAGCTCTATTTGACTTACTGACAGAAGACGGGATATGGGCATTTTTTGCGGACTGGAATCAAGACCTGTATAAATCTACTACGTCATCAGTTATCGGAGCGGAAGTTGTTTTTCAGCTTTATCACAACTGTAGAAACGCAATAAAAATAAATGATGCTTGTAATTCGTACGTGAATACAAACATCGAATCTATGCCTGGAATGCCGTTAGGTATCCCGCCTCTGGTTGAAGTAACTAAGAATCAATCAAACCGAGCATTAGAACTGGCCAGGCAATGGAGTGCTGATGGAGCTATTGTCGTATTAAGTCCATATAAATATGAAAATTCATCAATGAACAACGTCGAGAAAGGGCATGGCTTTATAGTTAGTCAAGATATCAACGACTTGGGAAAAAAGGACGTTGTAGTATTCTCCACAATCAAATCATTTAAAGGAATCGAAGCAGCAGTCATAATCGTTGTTGATACCGCAATTCCAGACCAGACCAAAGCATTTAGCAAAGAGGACCTATATGTGGCATCAACAAGAGCGACAACTCGTTTAGCTTTTTTAACCTCCTCTGAGCCAACAGCTAACTATTACAAACGGCTAGCCGTATAACTTAGAATAAACATGAGCTAAATGATTTAGAAAGCTAGCACTTATACAATCGATTATAAGTACTAGCTTTGGCTTTATAAGTTATAGACGTCAGGCTTTGGAAATAAAAGATCTAGATTTCTTTTATCTATTTTAAACAATGGTCCCTTTTCAGTGACTCGGCCTTTATTATTTCGCTTAATTAAGTGGTCCATAGTGATCACTCCTGCCTGAGTCAGTGGCAATAACTGACTGAGGATTGGTGCTCTGGTATGGGTGACAGTTTTCAATTGGAAGTGTTCTACGCCTTCGATAAGTTGACTTTCTGCATGAACCCAAAATGTCTCTGAATGCTTAGATTTCAATCTTTGACGTAGCAGTTTTCCGGACCAGACTGCTACAAGGTCGGTTTTATTATACCATTCCTGCAATTCATCCTTAGACTCATCGTAGATAAAAGAGAGCCCCTGTGAATTTTCTTTTTGAGTGCTTACTGTACAGTAGAGCTTGAAATCATCTTCGCGCTCGTATCCATATTTGTTAAGAATTTCCGCGCTCTTCTTGCAGGGACTCAGATCCCAATTTGGTACCTGCGCAAAAAGTGTTGTTCTCGTTTTATTACCCCTACCAGACTTTATTTCAACCCCTTTATAATCTGGCTCTTTGCTCGAATTTGCAGTAATTCCCAACATTGTTTCGATTGTATATCCGACGCCGGTACTACCACTTCGTAAGGCTGGCAATGGTTTAATGGCCAAGGCTCTAAGTTTCTCCAATAGCTCTTCCGCCACGGAGAGTTCCGCTTTACTTAAGGCCTGAAGAAGCTTAGTAATATTTGATGTTGATGAAGATAACGAGGCAGCTAATCTAACTTTACTTAAGTTAATGAGATAAAGAGTATCTTGGAATACAACAATTGCTATTTGGTCTCCCGCTTCACAGAGTTGCGAAAGCTTTGAAAACCACATTCTTGGGTCACCTGATTTGGTAACTGGCCTGTAAAGGCTTACGGTAGATTTAATCATCTTATCATCTGACAAGAGAAACGCCCGTTTCTTGACCTTGTGCTCCGGCCCCTGACCCTGTGAGTCGTATAGGTGAAAACCTTCCAAATCGAAATGTGTGCTAACTGCCTGAGTAGCGTCAAGGATGGACTTTCTTAATCCTGTCATCGTCGGCTCGAAAACTGAGAACTCAATACCTAACTTTGCCAGCTCTCGCCTATTTTCGATCACAAGTGCTTTTTCGTCTTTGGATAAATCAGATGAGCGCTCACGCTCCAGCGTCTCATAGTCTTCATCTGTCATATCTACATCTTCATCAGACGCGAAATTAACAGAAGGTGGTGGTAAGTTTGGGTTGGTGTTTTCGGCCTTTAAAAGAGCATCTCGGAACTCAGTCCATGAGTAGAATCCGTATTCTTCGCTAAGCCTCTTATAGGCTTCAGATTGGCTGACTTTTTCTCTTTTCTTTAACTGTTTAGCTCGTTGTTTAA
This sequence comes from Limnochordia bacterium, assembly GCA_007116145.1. GTDB lineage: Bacteria > Bacillota > Limnochordia > Darwinibacteriales > DTU012 > CSBR16-88. The sequence continues at coordinate 12,867 of SKJB01000156.1, forward strand.
CACGCGCAATCGATGGAAGGCCGCTTTTGAGTGACTTCATAAATCGTTCTCGAATTTTTTGCTCTGTGTAAGCTAGATTGACTTAGGGGATGCTGAGGCACTTTGTCCGAGGACTGGTTTCCCATTGAACCAAGTTACGCATGAAGGGGGCAAAACACAGAACAGAAAATCCGCCCAGAACATGCTGGGTAGATAAATGGGCAATAGCTACAGAGGATTTAGATCATTCTTTCTGCAATCCACCGAGCCGCTGCTTGGTTTATCTACAGAGATGATCTGAAGGGATCTTTTCTTAAGAGAGTGGCTTCTCTATTAAAGCCAAAATAAATAATAGCTTACAAAAACTTTTAAGGCAAACACGCAAATATCCGGTATTGAAATCAAGATTGTTAAACATTTACGTAAAGACGTAAATTCCTGCTTTTACTCCATTGACCCCTGGCTTTTCTTACCAAATCTAGTATGATTAACATAAGTGTTCACGAGAGCAAAAATTAGTGAGGAAAGCAGTGAATTACATCGAATTATTTGCAGGATGCGGAGGTTTGTCACTTGGTATGCAGCAAGCTGGCTTTAAATTACTATTTGCGAATGAGCTTTCTCCAATGGCAGCTGAAACATACTCCTATAACTTACTTGATGAAGATCTTCAGAAGCTCGCTGAATCACAATCAGAACCACTAAAAACTCTATGGCTGAACAGCAAATACTCTTCGTTGAAGCAGCGCTTAAGAGAGAATCCTTTCGAATTCCCAGCCTTTGATGAAGAGGGGTTCTCGAATTTCCCATACTCTAAACCGGATGAGCTCAAAGGAAAGCTCGTAGTGGGTAGTATTATAGAGTTAAACCGCTTGCTTGAATCAAATTCTGAGATAAGAGAATTAATTTCGAGCGGATTTGATGGAAGTGGCGTTGACGTAGTTTCCGGAGGGCCTCCATGTCAGAGCTTTAGTATGGCAGGTCTCAGAAATAAAAACTGCGATAAAAACCTACTCCCATGGGAGTTCGCAAAATTTGTATCTTACATTAAGCCAAAGGTAGTTCTTCTTGAGAATGTAACTGGGATTCTACGAGCATTTAAGGGTGACGATGGCTCGAAGTTTTATGCATGGTTTGAGGTTGCTAAGACTTTTGCTGCAATAGGATACGTTCCGATCTGCTTACAAGTTAATGCAAAGTTTGTGGGAGTACCTCAAAACAGACCTCGGTTTATAATGATCGCAATCCGCCGAGATTTGTTTGAAGATCTCGCTAAAGCTATGGGAGGACAAAATCTCCTGATAAATAATTCAGAGAGTTTTTTCAAACTCGTATCGAATCAGTTTGTTCAGCCAGAGTATGGAAGCTTACTTTGTTACGACATTACGAAATCTGCACATCGTGATGTATTCGAGAAATCGTTTTTAGCTCCTCTTACAAAAGGAGAGATCGCTTCAGCACGCCAAGCGTTAGACGACCTAAAATTCACCAATCCTTCACCTGCTTCTGGATATGTTCGACTTTTAAATAAAACATTTAATGGGCCACATAGTGATAAGAAAATAAGTAACCACGAGCCCCGCTCGAACAGTGATATGGTTAAAAGACGCTTCAGAATCTATCAAGTTTTACAAAAAGTAGAATCTAAAAATGCTACTAAACAGATTCTCGATGTTATGAAAGGCAACAAAGAGTTTGTAGATGACGAGTGCTGGAGTGCTGTCAATAAATTCGATTTTTTAAATTATTCAAACCAGTTAGAAAGATTTCATGATAAAGAAACATTTGAGCTATATCTGTTAAAGCACCAAACTAAAAAACATAGTCAAAAAGCTATTTTGCCTGACAGCCCAGCTCCTGCGGCATTATCAATTCCTGATGATGGCTGTCATTACGATGAAAACGAATTACGAGTGTTTTCTGTGCGCGAAATGGCTCGCATTCAATCTTTCCCTGACAATTTTATCTTCAGATCTAAAGTGACCACGGGAGGAAAAATGCGTAGATTTGAAATTCCGCAATATACTCAAGTTGGCAATGCTGTTCCCCCTTTCCTCGGGCTTGCACTTGGCAAAGTTTGTAATCAATTACTCAAATTCGAACAAGTAAATTATGTCCCATCAGATACGGCATTGAAAACGGTAAAAGGCTTCTTATCAAGAGGGTAGTTATTAGCTTTAAAGTTTAAATTTTTGGCTAACAAATGCATCCGAATTAAAGAGTTTGAAGTCTAATTATCCCTTTGAAAGGGAGTCTCATCAACATAATAACCCTAAAAATAAGGTCTTTTCAGGCAAGTGAATGCCTACACTGCAGCCCCAGCGCCAACTAACTTGGCCGGCGTGGTGAGTGTTACGGCCATAATACTGAATATTCTGTAGAAAGAGTCACTCAATATTCTGGATCTGCTCCCGCATCTGCTCAATCAACACCTTCACTTCCACCGCGGCGTTGGTGATATCTGCATTAATTGATTTCGAGCCTAGGGTGTTCGCTTCACGATTGAATTCTTGCATCA
>SKJB01000101.1 GCA_007116145.1 Limnochordia bacterium
CGCTACGCCGAATTGGAGTACCATGGGATACCGTCTCGGGTACCAGTCCGAGAGCGACCATAGTATGAGCCGTATGAAGACTTGTCTCAAACGGATCAACCCTGTCACCAGCCCGTGTAGCGGCTTGGTTCTAAAACTGTCCCAATAAGAATAAAAAAAGAGGTTTTTGGAATAATGTGTTGAAGTAAGTAAATAACCTGCTCAGGGCGTAATAGTCACCGCCTTGGCTTTGGCGCGCCAAGGCTAAGAGAGGAGATATTATGAAGTTACACGAACTATGTCAATCCGTGTCCCAAGAGGAAGCATGTATGAAATGCAGAACCGACGGGTATCGATACAACGTAGCACCCTGTGGTTTACAAATGAGCGAAATTACTGATCCAGAACAGCATAGTACAAAATGGATTCAACTTAAAGCACTGAGAAAACTAAGTGTAAAAAATATGGTAGAACAAATACTTAATACCCTTGCCCAACCAGGATCAAGTGATTCATCAAACCCAACACTTCCAGACAACAACAATCAGGACTAGCTGGATCTATTCGTACTAGAAGCTGTGAATCCATCTAGCCAATGCAAGTGTGCATAAAAGAAAGCAAGCCACCAAGTTAGCGCATTGGAGTATACCGCTACTTGGTGGCTTGCTTTATTTGGTTTCTGGAGGGGTCAGACACCGTGTATGTCTTGCTGTGATTGCCTTCATACTGGACTTGTTGAAAGCTTAGTGGCTATGTGATATGTCGGTGCGATAAGGTATCAGATCCCGGTGCGAGATTCAAATTGATTATTACGCCCTCCCGGACCCGACGATACGCAGTTGAGACCCACCTATTCGCATAATGATTCCGCTTAGGACTAACCATCTGTTAAAATGTTATTTGGAGCATTTGCTCCAAATAACACAGAAGGGGGGCTTAATTATGGCCAACAAGATCAGAGTGAAGCTCATACTAGAGCTTCGGAGTGCGGGTATGAGCAGGAATCTCATTGCTTCAACTCGCCAAATTTCTAGAAATTCTGTCAGTGATGTGTTCCACATCGCTGACGCCAAAGGTATCACGTATGCGGATATCGAGAACCGCAGCGATCAAGATGTTTATCGGATGTTCTATCCCGACAAACATGCTGTGGCGGACATGTACCGTGATCCCGATTATGAGTACATCCACAAGGAGCTTAAGAAGGTGGGTGTTACCCTAAAGCTGCTATGGAACGAGTATAAGGACACGTGCAGAACAGAAAACACTATTCCTATGGGTTACACAAAGTTCTGCGAAGGCTACAGCGACTATACAATCTTTAACAAACTGACCAATCACCTAGAACATAAGCCAGGTATCGCTACAGAGGTGGATTGGTCTGGTCCCACGATGTCCTATGTGGATCGGGATACCGGAGAAGTAATTACTGTCTACTTGTTTGTAGCAACACTGCCGTACAGCCAGTATTCTTATGTGGAACTATGTCTGGACATGAAACAGGATACCTGGCTACGATGCCATATCCAAATGTATGAGTTCTTTGAGGGCGTAACAGTGCGTACCGTATGCGACAACCTAAAGGTTGGCGTAATTCGTCACCCAAAAGAGGGGGACATTGTTCTCAACGAGGCCTACGAGGCGTTGGGTTCCCACTACCGGACAGCCATTATGCCTACTGGGGTAAGAAAACCCAAAGCAAAAGCATCTGTCGAGGGTACCGTGGGTAAGGTGGCCACCGCCATTATCGCAAGTCTACGCAATGAGGTGTTCTACTCCCTACAGTCTTTGCGGATGGCAGCTCGAAGAAAACTCGATGAGTTCAATCGCAAACCATTCCAGAAGCGTGAATACAGCCGCTGGGAAGTTTTTCAGGAAGAAAAGACATATCTGCAGCCCTTGCCAGAGATTTCTTATGAAATCGCCAATTGGGTCTATGGGCGTGCAGTCAACCTAAATTTTCATGTAATTTTTGCGAAGAACCACTACTCTTGCCCATATCAGTATGTTAAGCAAAAGGCAGACTTAAAGATCACGGACACAAAGCTCGAAATCTATGTGAATGGCGAACGCGTAGCTACGCATACGAAATTCCCCGAATATGTGACAAACCGGTACTCTACACATAAAGAACACATGCCAGATCAGTTTCAAAAGCCAGCATGGGACGATGAGCGGATTATGCAATGGGCTCATTCCATAGGAGCCAATACCCATGCAGTAATCCTCCGGATATTTGGTGGTGTGACGATAAAAGAACAGGGATATAACCCATCCCTGTCCGTCTTGCGGCTGAGCAAGACCTATTCAGAGACTCGTCTTGAGACAGCCTGCGAAATGGCTCTAACAAGAGTTAGGACACCTCGCTATCATCATCTTAAAGCGATCTTAGCAGCGAATCAAGACCTGATTTATTTGGAGGATAAGAATGCCTCCAATAAAGAGCTTTCTACCTCCGGCTATGTCCGCGGCGCGGAGTATTACGGAGGTGGTAGCAATGATTAACGACGAAACCAGACGCAAACTGCGTGAAATGAATCTTGGTGAAGTAATAACGATATTAGAGCTGCAGCAACGAGACTCAGACTGCGTTGCATGGTCATTTGATGAACGGTTCCAGCGAGTCATAGACTACTTGTATCAGGAGAAGTACAACAGCAAGATACAACGGCTTATTAAGCTCTCAAAGTTCAGGTTACCCAAAGCCGAAGTCCATGATATTTACTACCACGAGCGCGGTATCGACAGGGACGCCATTCTACAATTATCCACTGGGCAGTTTGTTCACAGCAACACCAATGTGATATTTCAAGGTTTCACGGGTTCTGGGAAAACATTCTTAGCTTGTGCAATCGGCAAACAGGCATGTAAGCAACAGATTCGCACCCGATACATTCGACTTCCAGACCTTTTGGTTGCACTCGATGAAGAAGCACTTGTCCCGAAAGGCCGTTCCAAGCTACTGAAGAAGTACTGCAACTATGGCCTGTTGATCATTGATGAGTGGCTTCTTGAGGACATTTCCGACGATGAACAGCACTTTTTATTCGAACTCATCGAGCGGCGTCATGATTGCACATCAACGATTTTTTGTACCCAGTACAGAAAAGAAGACTGGCACAGTAGACTAGGTGGAGGTGTTCATGCTGATGCCATCATGGATAGAATTGTCCACAATGCCATTTGGATTGAAACAGGTAGAATGAACATGCGCGAATACTGTGTCAAGAACAAACTGTAATCACAGGTGGTCTCCCTCTGCGAACAGGTGGACCCATTGATGCGTAATAATCATCAAATTTTAAAGAATAAGCAGGAATTAACAGTTTGTTATCGAATTAGTATATTGTTTTCTTGTAGTCCATTAGGGAACATGCATGAAGGGTGAAGCACGGTTTTGGGGTCTAGACCGTGCTTTACTTGCGTTTAAACATAAGTATTTAGGGGTGTTGCGAGTTGTTTAGCGCGTAAAATGTTAGGGATCAGACAGCGTACTATAATTTGGTTCACGAATCAATGATTTGATTTGTAGCGACTTGATACAAATGCTTGATTGCTCGACAATAATTAGGCTGGATTGACCATATTATGCATTTTTTTGACTTTACGTAAGAATTGCATACCCTGAAAGTGAGGAATGTTTAATGAGTGCTAGAATACTAATTACCGGCGCTGCCGGCTTCATAGGCTTTCACCTATCAACTTTATTACTAGATCAAGGCTATCAAGTAATAGGCATAGATAACCGAAACGACTATTATAATCCAAAACTAAAAGAAGATCGACTATCTATCTTACAGCAAAACACAAATTTCACATTCCATACGGCAGATTTAAAGGACAAGCCAGCAGTTGATAACATTTTCAAGACTTATAATCCAACCAACGTTATCAACCTAGCAGCCCAAGCAGGAGTTAGGTACTCTATTACCAATCCGTATGCCTATCTGGATTCAAACCTGACAGGCTTTCTAAACATTCTCGAAGCCTGCCGAAACTATCCCGTCAAACACTTACTCTATGCTTCGTCAAGCTCAGTGTATGGCGGCAATAAAGTCGCACCCTTTTCGACAAACCATAACGTCGATCATCCAGTGAGCCTATATGCAGCTACGAAGAAATCCAATGAACTCATGGCCCATACCTACAGCCATTTATACAACATCCCCACCACTGGACTAAGATTCTTTACAGTCTATGGACCATGGGGTAGACCAGATATGGCGTATTTCTCCTTCACCAAAGATATCTTAGAGGGAAAAGCAATTAAAGTATTCAACCA
>SKJB01000019.1 GCA_007116145.1 Limnochordia bacterium
GATCGCTATATTCCGGTGGTAAAACGAGCTTAACAGTTTCATCATGACCAATACCAAACGCAACAAAAGGAATATCCGTCAATTGCACTTCCTCGCTAAATACCACTTCTTCTTGATCATACACCTTCACATAAAGCTTATCTAATTCTAGTTTGCCCATGCCACTAGTTTTAAACTTGATAGTAACATCTCTCTCCATATCTTCATACTGCAATGTAATCGGATCAGGACTAATGGTCACCGAGAGCGATGCAGCGCCAATGCACCCTACAAACAACAATAGACTTGCTACCACTACTATTAACTTATACTGTCTACTTTTCATCTTGTTACCCCCTCTAGGATTTGGTTAGTAATTACTTCTAGATATAAAGACAATATCCTCCACAAAATCTTAAGATTCAACGCTCTAACCCTCAAGCATCCGGTAAATTCGTGGCAAGTCAAAAACAGTAATAATACCCAATGGTTTCTGCAATCGCTCACCGTTTTCCGTAATCAGCACTGCTTGTAGCCGGTTCCCCTTATGACTAAAATGCTCAAATAAACGAATCACCTCAAAGACTGGACTGTTTTTGGCCACAAAGGCATAATTATCAGGATTATCGACATACTTCATCACAGTACCAACACTCTCGCGACTCAGATCCTTACCTTCGATTAAACAATCAGCTAACCAATAGGTGATGGCTTCTGCAGTTAGCAGTCCAACGAATTGCTCCCCTTGATATACAGGAATCTTCGAGAACGAGTGCTTATACATCTGCCTTGCTGCATCACTTAAGGTGTCCTCTACCTGGCAACTTACTACTGGACCTAAGAATCTAGCGTCGACACTCGGTGGAGTGCGCAACAAATCTCTAATTTTTTCTATTCGTGTTACAACCTCTGGATGCGGTTCTGCAATCGGCTCCTCGTTGATCCGTTCGTGCACAATGACATTGCGCAAATCCCCATATTTTTTAAGCTCTATCGAAAGTTCCCGTACAAAAGGATCTTTATCTCCAGCCTCAGTGACCATCTGGTAGAAAGGCTTATGACGAGAGAGTCTCGCTATTTGACGAAGTGACTGCTCAATATCGATAAACGCATTGAGAAAGCGTCTAGAATGCTCACGGCTCATACCCATCTCTCCTAACCTTATTGAGAAAAACTACAGAGAGTCCTTTAGTGTATTTAATGCTAAGGATTATACGGTCTGAGATTATTAAAGGAACCTTGGATTACTTCAAGGATATTACCATCTGGATCCTTAAAGAAAGCGACCCGAATTCCTCCTGAAGCGTTCGTAGGATCAACAGTAAACTCGACATTATGCTGCTTTAACTTAGTGACTACACTATCGACATCGTCGACCTTAAAAGCCAGATGCTTTAATCCCACATCACTATTTTCGAAGTTACCAAGGGGCCGACTCCCACTGGCAAAATGAAACAATTCAAGGAAAGCGTCATTGCCGATATCCACACAAACAATGGTAAACCCTTCTCGTGGTTGCACACGTCCCATTACGGCAAATCCCATTACATCACGGTAAAACTTAACCGAGCGCGCCATATCTACTACTGTAATTGCAATGTGATCCATTGGTCCAATCATTCCTATCCACTCCTTACACATAGTATATATCTAAGTATGCGTTACTCTATTCATTACGCTTTCGCACCAATATCTGTCCGGTAATGGGCTCTATGAATGCCGATCTTTGCAATACTTGCATACGCACCCGCTCTTGCCATACGCAGATCGTTATCCATACTAGTCACTGCAAGAATTCGACCTCCAGCTGTCACTAGTGTTCCAGCGTCCATTGTAGTACCAGCATGAAAAACCATTGTATCATCTGCCGCTTCGCTCTCAATGCCAGTTATTGGAACACCGACTTGATAAGAACCAGGATAGCCATGAGAAGCTAATACGACGGCAACCACAGCCTTCTGGTTCCACGAAACACTTAGTGTATCTAACCGATGATCCACACAAGCGAGTAGTACATCCACTAAATCCGTCTCTAGCCGTGGTAAGACCACCTGGGTTTCTGGATCTCCAAAACGAGCATTAAATTCTATTACCTTAGGCCCTGCATCTGTAATTATAAGTCCAGCATATAAGATTCCAGTAAATGATCGCCCCTCGGCCACCATTGCATTTGCTGTCGGTTTAAGAATGGTTTCTATCGCTTGATCAACAATTGATTGCGCGATCTGCGGCACTGGAGAATATGCTCCCATCCCACCTGTATTTGGTCCTAAATCCCCGTCATATACTGGTTTATGGTCTTGCGCCACCTGCATTGGCACCACAGTGTTTCCATCAACAAATGCCATTAAACTGAGTTCCTCTCCCGCTAAAAACTCTTCGATCACTAGCCTTTCATGCACACCGCTTGCAAATATATCTATAACAGCTGCTATAGCTTCCGACAGCTCATGGGCAACAACAACACCCTTACCAGCAGCTAAGCCATCACCCTTAATCACAATCGGCATCGTTTGGTGTGCAAGGTAGTCTAAGGCCGCTTCTTTCTCTGTAAACACCTGGTATTTGGCCGTTGGAATTTGATACTTAGCCATTAAGTCTTTGGCAAACGCTTTGCTACCTTCTATGATAGCCGCTCTTTGGTTAGGGCCAAATACCTTTAATCCTGCTGCTTGAAACTGATCAACCATTCCTGCAGCTAGTGGATTCTCTGGACCCACAACAGTTAAGTCAATTTTTTCACCTTGTGCAAAGCGGATTAAATCGCTAATCTGATCCACTCCTAGCGGTACTAACTCAGCAATCGAGGCGATTCCCCCGTTACCAGGTGCACAAAAAATGCTTGTTACTTTTGCACTTTGCTTAAGCTTCCAACAAAGGGCATGTTCCCTACCTCCGTTACCGATAACGAGAATCTTCATTCGTGTCCCTCCAGATTTCGGATACAAGCAGCGATGATTTGCGGATACATTTCATGCTCGATCGTATGAATTTTGGTACTCAAGCTGTCTGCAGTCTCACTCGAATCAATCAGCACCGGTCGTTGGTAAATGATCGGTCCAGTGTCCATTCCTTCATCCACAAAATGAATAGTAACCCCAGTTACTTGCACTCCGTAGTCCAACGCCTGTCTAATAGCATCTTTACCAGGAAAGGATGGTAAGAGCGAAGGATGAATATTGACGATTTTATCCCGAAATGCATTTAATAAAGTCGGTCCTAACAAACGCATGTATCCTGCTAAAACTAAGAAATCTATATCTGCTTCCCATAGTTGATGCAAGATCGCCTCTTCAAACTGAGACATGCTGGGAAATGCTTTTACTGATACTGCATAACTCTTCGTTTCCCATGTTTTGGCACGTTCTAACACTTGCGCCTTGGGTTGATCCGAAATGAGCAGTGCAACTTCAAAGTTTGGATGCGACTGATTGGCTAAATACTCCATGATCGCTTGGTAGTTAGATCCACTGCCCGAAGCAAAAACAGCCACCCGCTGCATTAGCGTCCACCTCCGAGTTGGACCTGTCTATTCCCTTCAACAATCCGTCCGATCTCATAAACAGCCTCGCCTTGACTTGCCAATAATGCGCATATCTTAGCACTACTATCTGGTTTTACAACCATAACCAGCCCAATCCCCATATTAAAGGTATTGTACATATCAGTCTGACTTAAAGCACCTCGCTCTTGTAGCAAAGAAAAAATCGCGTGAATTGGCCAGGATCCGATAGCTATCTCTGCATCACAATGCTCAGGGAGTACACGGGGAATATTTTCAATAAAACCACCCCCTGTGATATGGGCCATACCAGCAATTGACTGTGTCTCCAATACGTGTAGAACAGGTTTCACATAAATGCGTGTTGGGGTCAGTAAAGTTTCTCCTAATGTTTTTCCGTCGAAAGGTTGATCGAGATTTGCGAGAGTTTCCGTTTCCAGTAATTTCCGGATTAGAGAGAAGCCATTACTATGCACACCGCTACTAGGTAATCCAAGAATTACATCGTCTGGCTCAATTGTACTTCCATCAATCATTTTACTCTTTTCGACCACTCCAACGCAAAAACCAGCCATATCATACTCACTAGGCTGATAAAAACCAGGCATCTCCGCTGTTTCCCCACCGACTAGCGCACAACCTGCTTGCACACAGCCTTCAGCGACACCTGAGACTAGCTCTTCAACCTGGTTCGGTTCAAGCTTGCTCACAGCCACATAATCAAGGAAAAATAGGGGTTCAGCACCAACAACTAATATATCGTTCACACACATAGCCACTAGATCAACGCCAACACTATTGTGGGTATTCATCTGAAACGCTAACTTAAGCTTAGTGCCCACACCGTCTGTTCCAGAGACAAGTACTGGGTTTGTGTACTTGTGTACTGGCAACTCAAACAAACCACCAAAACCGCCAAGACCACCTAACACTTCCTGACGCGTGGTACGGACCACATGTTTTTTGATTCCTTCGACGGTCTTGTATCCTGCTTCAATGTCTACTCCAGCTAGTTTATAGGCTTCACTCATGCTTAAAACACTCCACATCTTCCGGATATATTTCGGTTGGATACGCACCATTAAAGCAAGCTAAACATAAACCCTGATCACAACCAATGGCAGTTGCTAAGCCTGAAACACTTAAAAACTCCAGGGTATCAGCTCCAATAAATTGACGAATTTCCTCCATTGATTTACTCGCCACAATCAGTTGATCCTTTGTAGAAGTGTCAATCCCATAATAACAAGGATTAGCTACAGGTGGTGAACTGATACGCACATGCACCTCTTTCGCCCCTGCCTCAAGCAAAAGCTTCACAATTCGACTGCTTGTGGTACCGCGTACAATAGAATCATCAATCATGACAACGCGCTTGCCTTCCACCACTTTTCGAACTACACTCAGTTTCATTCGTACTCCTTGAGCTCGTAGTTCCTGGGTTGGCTGGATGAACGTCCGCCCTACATAGCGATTCTTAATCAATCCTAATTCGTTAGGAATTCCTAAGGCTTCGGCATATCCCATGGCTGCTGAAATACTTGAGTCTGGGACGCCAATTACTACATCAGCATCAGCTGGATGTTCTTTGGCTAATTGCCTACCTAAATCTTTACGACTTTGATGCACATTAATCGCAACAACATTACTATCTGGTCGAGCGAAATAGATATATTCAAAACTACACATCGAGCGCTTACCCTGTGGATTGAATCCACCGCTTTGTAAACCATCTTTGTCGATGATAATCATTTCTCCTGGGTGCACTTCTCGTTCATATTCAGCACCCACAATATCAAAAGCACAGGTCTCAGAGGCAAAACAGTAGCCATCATCTAAACGAGCTAAAGATAGAGGGCGCAATCCGTTGGGATCAAGGGCTGCAATCAGTTTGTCTTCCGTCATGATTAATAAAGCGTAAGCACCTTTAATCATACTGAGTGCTTCTTGAAATGCTAATTCAATTTGATCATACGGAGAGCGTGCGATAAGATGGGCAATAACTTCTGTATCACTATTGGTTTGAAATATGGAACCCTGGCGTTCTAGATATCGACGAATCTGGGCTGCGTTTACTAAATTCCCATTGTGGGCAAGGGCAAAGGTACCAGCTCGATATTTAAAAACAAACGGTTGGGCATCTGTGACCTTGCTCTCGCCCGCAGTTGTGTACCGGACATGACCAACGGCGTGCTTCCCAACAAGTTTTGCTAATTGTTCACTAGGAAAAACATCTGTGACTAAACCCATACCTTTATGATAACGAAATTTTGTGCCATCAGACACAACAATTCCTGCACTTTCCTGTCCCCGATGTTGCAGTGCATGTAGACCGTAGTAACAAAGATCGGCTGCTTGAGTGTGACCATACATCCCAAAAACTCCACATTCCTCATTCAATTCATTCGCCAAAAAATCGTCGAAACTCACGGAATCGCTTCCTTCCTTTGCTCTGTTCGTCTTTGCCTGGATGCGCTTATATATCTCTTGGTAGGCGTCCTCGACGCCGCCTAAATCTTGACGAAAACGATCCTTATCGAGTTTTTCTTGTGTTAGACTATCCCATAAACGACAGGTATCAGGTGAAATTTCGTCGGCAAGAATTACAGTACCATCGCTTAATTCACCAAACTCCAGTTTAAAGTCGACGAGGGTCAATTCCATCGTTTGCATAAACTCCCGTAAAACAGAGTTAATCTGCAAAGCGATATCTTTGATCGTCGCTATCTGCTCTTTCGTCGCTAAACCTAACAGCGCAATATGCTCCTCTGTTACCAAAGGATCTGCTAAAGCGTCATTCTTATAGTAAAACTCGACAAGCGGAGCAGAAAAAGCTTGTCCTTCTTCGAACCCGAGACGCTTACAAATACTACCTGCTGCTAAATTACGGATAACAACTTCAACAGGTAAGATAGTAACGCGTTTTACCAACTGCTCACGGGGTGACAATTCTTTGACAAAATGATGAGGAATATTCTGTGCGGTGAGGTGTTGAAAGATTAGACTGCTAATCTTATTGTTCAACTCCCCTTTATTGGTTATCGTCCCTTTCTTTAAACCATTTAAGGCTGTAGCATCATCCTTATAATAGACCCATAACAGTTGCGGATCAAGAGTTCGAAAAATCTGCTTGGCTTTCCCTTCATAGAGCAGGTCTTTTTTTTCAATAGCGCTCATTCAATGCCCTCCATTTCCCAAATTCCTGTCTTGCGAATAGCCACCAATGTTTTGTCCATATTATCTGTAAGAATATTCACATGACCCATCTTCCGTAGTGGCTTTCCCTCAGCTTTACCATATACGTGCAGTTTCCAATCACTATCCCATCCGGAAACCGCTGCTGTTACTTCTGGTAGGTGTTTTCCTAATACATTTACCATTATCGTAGGGTGAAGAATCTTGGGTTTGGCTAATGGCAAGTTACAAATTGCACGAATATGCTGTTCGAACTGGCAAGTTTCACAAGCTTGACGCGTATAATGCCCAGAATTATGCGGTCGTGGCGCTAACTCATTGACTAATAAGTCACCATCCTGCGTGAGAAATAATTCTACCGCTAAGAGACCGACTAAAGAAAATTTCTGGGCTAATTGGATAGCAATCTCTTGAGCTCGTTTGGCTAGGATTTCATCAACCCGAGCTGGGACTAATGTTAGATGTAGAATATTTTGCTGATGAATATTTTCACCAACCGGAAACGCTTCGATTTCCCCAGCGATGTTACGAGCCACAATCACAGATAGTTCCTTGGCAAAGGGAATAAACTTTTCGACGACCCATTGTTGTGTAATATCCTGGACGATTGCTAATGCTTGATCCAGTTGCATGCTGGTTTTAAGGACGAATTGCCCTTTCCCATCATAACCTCCTTCGGCCGTTTTTAAGACAACCGGTAGCCCTAACTCCTCCACTGCTCTTAGCAACTCTTGGGAGTTTAGGACCTGACGATATGGAGCAACAGCAATCCCTGCTTGCTGGATCGCTACCTTTTCCCGCAGACGATTCTGCGTTGTATATAACAACTGATACCCTTGCGGTAAATAACTATGGGACTCCAATTCCAAAGCTAAATCAGCACTAATATTTTCAAATTCATAGGTTACTACATCACTGCAAGCAGCCAATTGTCCAGCACCCGACAGAGAGTTATAATCGGAAACGATCTGCTTATCAGCAACTTGCCCACAGGGACTCTGTGGTGTCGGATCGAGAGTCACAATTTGGTAACCCATTTCCCGGGCCTTTAGTGCAAGCATCCGACCTAACTGACCTCCACCAAGTATCCCAATGGTTTGGGGCGGACGTATAGACTTACGCATAATCTTTCAACTCCGCATCTGCGAGGACTTTCGCGCGCAAAGCATCTCTGCGAGTGGCTAATCGTTGCTGAATCTCTGGATACTTTACTCCTAAAATTTGAGCTGCTAATAAACCAGCATTGATCGCTCCTGCCTTCCCAATCGCAACCGTTGCCACCGGAACCCCGCCTGGCATTTGGACAATCGAGAGCAGAGAATCTAGTCCATTTAGCGTTGAAGTCTTCACTGGCACCCCAATGACAGGTAGTACTGTCTTAGCTGCAGTCATCCCAGGCAAATGCGCTGCTCCCCCTGCTCCAGCAATAATCACTTCAATACCCCGTGCTTGCGCTGTCTCTGCATACCGAAACATTTCATCTGGTGTCCGGTGTGCTGAAACCACTTGCTTTTCATATGATATGCCTAATTCCTCTAAAATCTCACACGCTTCTCGCATTATATCCCAATCTGATGTACTTCCCATTATAACACCGACAATTGCTTGATCCATGCGTAAATTCCTCCCAATTAAAAAAAGCCTAGACAGGCAGGTTTCTGTAAAAGCAAGAGAAACCTACCCGCCTGGGCTTTTATCCCTTCGGTGTAGCATGCAATAATGCATACCAGAATCGCTCGGACAAGAGATGCCCTAGATTCTCTTTCCCTCGTCTACGGATACGTCTAGCATATACGAGGTCATTTTGATTGATACAAGCTCAGTTTAGCAGAGAATCAAATACGAGTCAACGCTTTTATGCATATTATTCTTTTATTTCTTGTTAATATTCGTGTTAACGTTAGAAACCAAATTGATATTGATTTAACCCTAGCTCGGCAATAAGGCTCTTAATCTCAACTTGCAAGCTCTGGTTAATCGGTATTCCATGTACTTTACGTTCTTGCCAAGCTAAGTACTCCTTCTCGCCAGCGGTATAAATCCGATCATGTCCTGGAGCTTTCTTCGAACCACGTAATTCGCGCAGAATCTGCCCAGTTGTGCTCTTAAACTCCTCTAAATCAATGAAGGCCTCAACGTCAATGGCAATGAAAAAGTGTCCGAGTGCATGAAAAGCGGGTTTTCCGTCTTTTACACCGCTGAGGGCTTTGAGAAAAGCGCCTCCCTGCAATGCGGCAGACAGAATCTCAACAACAGTGGCATATCCATAGCCTTTATATCCAGCATTCTCATCACCGATCCCACCGAGTGGAGTTAAGGCTGCCTGACCTTGTGTCAAATCCCTTAAAATCTGTTCTGTGTCGGTACGAGTTTCACCATCTTCGCCAATCACCCAGCCTGGTGGAACCGACTTATCTAACCGATCATAGACTTCAAGTTTGCCTCGCTGGCTTAAGGATGTCGCACAATCAAGGACAAAAGGAAAAGCTTCGTCTGTCGGCATACCAAACGTTATCGGATTCGTCCCTAGCATATTTTCCACACCAAAAGTGGGTGCCACAGAAGGGCGTGCATTAGTACCAGTTATTCCAATCAGTCCAGCATCTGACGCCATAGTGACATAATAGCCCGCAATACCATAGTGATTTGAGTTGCGAACAGCGACCATACCCATACCGAACTGTTTTGCTTTCTCTATTGCCATTTTCATCGCCTGGTGACTCACAACCTGTCCCATGCCATGATTTCCGTCTAACACTGTCGTGGTTGGCCCTTCCTTGATCACATCCACCTTTGTCTCAGGAATAATCGTTTTTTGCCGTATCCGCTGAACATAGATGGGCTTCAAGCGACTAATTCCATGGCTTTCAATACCGCGTTTGTCTGATTCAATCAAAACGTGGGCACAGATCTGCGCTTGATCTTTTGGGACACCCTCCTTGATAAAGACGTTCATCATAAAATCTTCCAATACATCCGCTTGAATTCGTACTACATCATCACGTCTTTTTCCCGCACGCACCAAAACGAACCATCCTTTCTATCTCGTAATTACATCCATTGAGCTTTTCTTCTAGTCGAGTTCCTCTATCTGAGTAACCTGCCACACATATACGGGTCCATAGTAATTTCCTACACGAGAAACACAGCTAAAATACCTGTTCAAACAGGTAAAATCATCAGGCATCGCTAGATCATCGGTAAGCCTACAATCTGCATGTGTCCACAAATTCTTCCAGGGTACGTTTGCACTGTCAGTACAGAAATTCGATCCATCCGTTATGAGCAGACCGCGATCCAATAATTTCTCCAGTACGAGCGAAAATAGCACTTCACCTAACCAAGACTGGCCGCTCCCCCCTTGATCCCTACTGTCTCCTCGATAGTAGAACACTGCAATTTCTGGAAGCTGTAATAACGCTAACATGCCGTCTAGCTGATGATATACAACTTTAACATCCTGTTGCTTCGATGCTTGTACTGTCCACGTCTGAATTATTTTATTAACTGGAACTGCAATATATCCGATATCACCAAGCGGACAGTGCACGGAAACGTATTCTTGGTCGATCTTCTGCTGCGAACTAACGAAATAACCCTTCGCTAGTGGGTTACTGTTCGGCAAGTGTACCCCCGCAACATCAGCGAAATGAAACTCCGATATCCGATCAAGCAGTAGCGAAAGCGGGTGAAGGGTATCATCTCCGCAACAGGGATAAAACAATGGACCAGCAGGAACAAACAAATCCTTAGGTAACGATGTCTGTCTCATAAGCATTCCCCTTTGAATATTTCAATAGGATATCCTATGCTCAGACTTCCATTTTTGCTAATCCTTAAATGTCCTCGTTAGGCTCATCAGATCATGACCAGTAGGCTTTTGTGCTACTCGTAACCCAAACTCAGAAATTATGGCTAGCAGATGATCGAAAATATCTGCCTGGATATTCTCATGGCTTACCCAAGCCACATCCGTCGTAAACACATAGATTTCTAAAGGCAACCCTTCACTAGTAGGTTGCAATTGGCGTATAAGAAACGTCATGTCTTTATGGATTTTTGGGTGATGCTGTAGGTAACGATAAACATAAGCACGAAATGTCCCTAAATTTGTCATCCGGCGACCATTGACTCCGATTTCCATATTAACCTTATGCTCGAAATTATCTGCAGCTCTTTCAGCTTTTTTTTGCTTAACATAGTCCTCTAAGAGATGAATCTTCTCAAACTTAGCAAGCATCTCATCGCTACAAAAACAGATACTCGTCTGATCAATTAAGAGAGAACGGCGAATCCGTCGTCCACCTGATTCTGTCATTCCTCGCCAGTTTTTAAAGGAATCCTCGATCATTTTATAGGTTGGAATCGTCGTAATTGTATTATCCCAGTTACGGATTTTAATACTGTGCAACGCAACTTCGACGACATCACCATCTGCCTCATACTTAGGCATCTCCAACCAATCGCCCACACGGACCGAATCATTACTCATGAGTTGAATACTAGCAATGAAAGATAAGATGGTGTCACGAAAAACAAGCATTAGAACTGCCGTTAATGCCCCAATTCCACTAAGGAAGAACCAGGGTGATTGATCGATCAAAATGGATATCGACAATATACCTGCCACGATATATAATAACATCTTCACGATCTGCACATAGCCTTTAATGGGTCGTTTCTTAGAAATCGCATAGGTGTTGTAGATAAAAAGAACACCAGTTAGGAATTTATCAACAAAAATAACAAGAATGAGATAGATCCAGACGCTGATAAATTTCTGTACCGTATCTCCAATCGACGGCAAAAACTCAACACTTTGAAATAAAATAATGGCGGGAATCAGTTGTGGAATCGGAGTAAATACACCTTGCTCATATAAAGTTTGATCCCATTTTCCTTTTGTTTGGCAGAATACATAATATAAGAATCGGAGTACGAAATATTTCGTAATCAGATAGAGCGCTAACCCAAGTAGCACCAAAGCTATAGCCACCAGAAATTCCTGTAGCACTGGTTGGTTAGTAATTGTGTCCCATAATTTTGTAATATCCACGCTCAAGCCTCCCCTTTTTCGGTTGATACCATAAGCAATCTCCATAAATCATCACTAAAACGTACCGCTAACATCAGTGCTCCTAACAGTAGCATTATCCCAAATAACCCTAGATCAACGAGAATCCATTGCTGCATCTGGGAGCTCATTCTGTAGGAAATTCGCAAAACAAAAAGTGCTCCCAATCCCATGCTGATAGCAGTACTGTAAAACACATTTAGATTTTGCTTTATGGCAGCACTTGGGTTTGTCCAGTCCAGATAGGGTCGGAAGAAATCCAGTAGAATAAGGAGCAATATCAGCCCACTGACCAGCAACACACCGAAAAAGATCCCAGAAACAACACTATACCAATTCATTTGAAACATAATAGCGATCACGATTAACCCGATTCCAGTACCAATCGTATTTATGGTCAACGATGCGAAGAACCGACTAGAGAGTAACTGCAAACTCGTAAAAGGCAAACTCGATAAATAGCAAATCGAAGATCCAGTCCGAGAAAATGTCGTCGCTGCATTTGTCGATAGAGCCACCATAAACCAGGCATACAAAGCAGAAAAAACAATTTCCATATTAACTGTAAGTCCCTGAAACCATGGCGTCAGCAGCGGGTATGCTACACTGTGTTTTTCAGTCCAATACACCGCAAAGAGGATTATCGGGACGCTAACGTAACCCATCAACCCATGGACGGCATAAACTGGATTGCGCAAAAGCATCCTAAGTTCTACCTTTGCTAAAACCCAGACTATACTCGGCTTACAAAAAAGTAGCAATGAAACCAAGAGCACACTCAAAAGTGCGTGCAGAGAGAACAATATCGGACTAACATGCAAATCGAAATACAAGAAAATTTCTCCTATTCCTCCGCTAAAAATAGAAATGAAATGCTCTGGATTGTTATAGGGCACCCACAACTGGACCGATGCTTGCATCAAAACTAGCACAAGAATCAATGCCAGAGCTCCCTGGTGGATATAGAGCTTGGGTATGCGAGAAACTACGTGGTGGAGACTATGTACTACGATCATCGCTAGTACGAGAGGTAATAAAGGAGCAACCAGAAAAATGGCAATACTTGGTATCAGCAACCACAAACTCGGTTGCATATAGATCCAATAATAGATTAGACTTGGGAGGAGCAGTATTGCTTGAGGTATGTAGGAAATGGTGATAATCGTCCTACTCTTTGCTCGCAAGACAGACCAACTAGAAAAGGGTGAGTCAAAGTATATTAGCACTAAGTATAATCCGATAAAAAAGCCAAAAATCTGTGATCCCGCGAGTGCTAGAGATAGCAGCAATTGCGGTTGGGAAAACGCAATTCCGATCTGATAGATGGTTACGGAAAATTTCCAGAGAAACAAGACAAGGGAAAGCCCTAATAAACCTGCTGTTATGCAGATTAGGGCTAATTCCCAGCGATGTCTATCCACCAAAAGTTTTTTCATGTATACACCACCAACTTCGATCATTTATTAACCCGCTCGATGCTGCTCCTGGTTTAAACAAAAGATCACGTCTTTCTGATAATTGAGATACGCTTCTTCATATACAGTTTGCGGAACCACACCGAGTGATGAAGCTGTACAACCATTCATTCGATTACTCGCTGCAATTAGGCGTTGTCGTTTATTTATGGTAGCCAACCGCTCTTCACCAAGCTCTTTTCGTCTTGGGGGAATCTGAGCAAATTCAAGCTCTAAATTACCCTTAAGCAAACTTGCTGTATCCACAAAATCGATCCGTTTTTCCCGCAATTGTAAATACAAAATATCACCGGTTTGTAAATAGAGGATCCCACCCCGCGCCTTCGCTTCAGGATTAAGATGACCAATCGCTGCTCCGTATGTTACCCCAGAATAACGCCCATCACTTATCACTGTAGCTACTTGCTTCAGCTGCCGGTTTCCATTAATGTATTGCATGGGCGTAAACATTTCAGGCATCCCAAAGGCCATGGGTCCTTGTCCCGCTATAACAATAGCAATCCGTAAAGCATTCGTTGCAAGCAAACCAGTGAAAACACTATCATAATCGGCCGACTCTAAATGCAGGGCAGTCTTAGGATGATTATGACGTAAAAGAGCTAACATCGCCAACTTATCAAATTTCCGTGACTTTTGCAAGTCTTGAATGAGGTCAGGATTTAACAAAGAGCGATTCGCAGCATCCTCATTCTCAAAGTATAACACAAATGCTAACTTTTGATCAAAATGATCTAACTGAGCCGTGGGCATTCCACTAATCTTTACCACTGCATCGTCAAAAAAGTTGCCTTGTAATACATCAACGCCACTAAAAGCTCGTCGCGGTTTACTCATAATTATTGGATTTTCAACTACGCTAGTTGCTGCCAAGTTACGCTTATGTTTTAGACGGGTGCGCCAACTCGTTCCCGTAACTGTCGGAGCATCTTCGTCCATAGTCACTCCATTGCGCAACAACTCATAATAAATCGTCTCAACACCACGAATTTGCCCTGTGCTACACTGCTCTGCTAACGCAAAGAAGTCACGCCCCTCGGTCAAACTATAATTGAAAAGATCAGGCACGCTACATTCTTCATGAATGGCAGCAAAATCGGTTAAGCCAAACGTATATCCACCATAAAGCATAGCAGCAACAATATGCATAGTTAAATTTGTCGATCCACCAGAGGCACTGTGGATACGTATCGCGTTTTTGATATTGGTTGCCATAATATTGGCCACACCAAACGTAGTGTTATTGATAAGGCGACCTAAGTCATCGACGGCTACATTCACCTGCTCTTGGCTAGGTGGTGCAGTTAGAAATTCCAAGGTAGGGTGCACTAAACCAAGCGCACATACCACCGTTCGACTACTATTACCAGTACCATTAAAGGCACAGATACCTCCATCACAATGACACGTCGCAGCAGCGATCCGTTTCTCCAAGTCCTTCTGAACTGTGCGGTCTATTAAGCCTCGATCCACAGCTCGACTAAGCACTCCTTGAAAAGTCGTATTTGACGAACATTGTAAAATATATTCCATTGTATCTCTAATGTCATCTGCAATATCGGATGCCCCACCACTAATTGCTTGTGCTGCAATTTTATTAAGCTCCTCCCTAACATCCTGGGGGATCACTCCACCTCTTAGCACATGAGCTGGAGCAAAAGTAGCAAAAAATGGCGCTTCACCGCGAGATTGCCGCAATCGATCAATATGCGCCAGCGCTCCCACGAGTGCGAGAGGCTGTTTATCACAACTCTGTAGCACAAATGCTCCATGATAGCTATGGGCCTCAATTTGATTAACAACAATCTCTGCTATGGCGTTACGACTTTGTAACGAATAGCTCATTCCCTGTGTACTTTGGGCCGTTCCGTCGCACATCACAGGTGTGGCAAAATAAAAGGGTACTCCACCATTTTGCCAAATGCGCAAAGCTGCGCGATAGGCTGTGGATAAGTCTCGAATATGGGCCGGATGATCAGCTGAACCACCGATAATGGCTATGCGCGGATAGTTTTGGTCTAATCGTTCAACAATCTCTTTAAGACTCCATTCTATATCGACTGGACTACTAGCTTCTCCTAGATACTTACGAGCTTCATCGAGAAAACCCGCGACACAGATTGGTTCGTTTGCTTTTCCTTGCACTTGTAATTGATAGGGATTTACACTACTTTTAATCTTAGGGTATTCAAACATACGTCACGTCCTTCAAAATTCTTCTTTGTGATTTAATTAGCAAAGCTTCTTCACTCTATTCGCCACGTTTAGCAAGAATCCTGTAATCCATCACCAATTAAATTAAAACCCAATACTGTCAGTGCGATAGCAAGACCTGGAAACATCACTGTCCAAGGAGCGTGAGTCGCAAATGACTGCGCTTCACGTAACATTCGGCCCCAGCTCGGTTCGGGCGGTTGCACACCCACACCCAAGTAGCTTAAGGAGGCTTCTGCCAATATGGCGGCAGCAAAACTCACTGTTATTTGCACAATTAAAGGAGGCAAGGTATTTGGAAGTAAATGTTTACGGATAATACGCCCATCCGTAGCCCCCATAGCTCTAGCTGCTTCAATAAAAGTTGTTTGGCGCAAACTCAAGAAATTTGCACGCACAATACGCATAAAAATAGGTACATTAGCAATTGCGATAGCTACCATGGCTGTACCTTGACCAGGTCCCCATATTGTAACAGCGAGTAATGCTAATAAAAATGCAGGAAAGGAATATAACCCATCAGCTATGCGCATAAGTATTTCATCCCAGCGACCGCCAAAATACCCCGCAATGGAACCAAGCACAACACCAAACAACATACCCGAGAAAACAGCAATTAGACCAATCGCTAAAGAGGCGCGGCCACCAGCCATAACACGGCTGAAGATGTCACGTCCATACTGATCTGTCCCGAAAAGATGTTGGGCGGAAGGCGGACTAAAACGATTGGCTATCACCATGACCGTTGGGTTATATGGTGTATACAACACGCTAATAGCTGTAGTACAAAATAGAAGAGTTATAAGTACACTGCCTAACACTAAGGGAACCCGAACTCGATTGCGTTTCATATGCCCTTATCCACCCTCCTTCAATCAAACTGAATACGTGGATCTAAAACCACAATGACCAGATCAAAAACTAAATTTGAAAACAGAATCAAAGCTGCACCCACCATCACTAAACCCTGCACTAAAGGGAGATCTCGCTGCAACACACCTGCTAGTAACAATTGACCTAAACCAGGCAAGCTAAATACTTGCTCTATGATAATGGTGCCCGCTAGTAATTGCGTAAGATGAATACCCGCAACGGTAAAAATATTTATTGATGCATTGCGTAATGCATGTTTATACAAGACGATAAATTCAGTCAACCCTTTACTCCGTGCTGTTCGCACATAATCTTGCTCTATGGTCTGCAACATACTCGATCGCACCATCCGCGTTAAAACTGCTGCGCGGGGTAAGGCTAAAGCAAGCCCTGGCAACACCAAACTAAATGCTCCTACATATCCACCTGGTGGAAACAACCCATAGCGCACAGCTAGTAACTGCATCAGTAAAATTCCCATCCAAAACGCGGGAATTGCCATTCCAAGTTGGGACAAGATTAGGCCAAGGTTATCGACAAGCTGCCCCTTATGAATGGCGCAGCTTATTCCTAACGGAATCGCTATTACGATCGCCACACCCACACCTAATAGTGCTAACCCTAGTGTCACTGGCAAAGCACGAATCAAGAGCGATGAAACGGGGACATTATAGCGAATGGACTCCCCAAAGTCTCCTTGCAACACACCAAACATCCACTGCCCATACCGAATCAGTGGGGGATCGGATAATCCGAGGCGATCTCGGATAACCTCTAAGGCTGCCGGATCGCCCTCTGTCCCTAGTATGAGAATTGCTGGATCACCAGGAAGAACTTGCAGAGCTAAAAACACTAAGATGCTAATCACACAGAGTGTGGCTACAAAACTACCTAGTTTTCGGAGCAGATACTTCATCGTTCGCTGTATAAAGTAGCTACATCAATGACATAGATGGGATAGCTATGCCAACCGTTGATTCTCTTCGTTGTAATACTTAATTGGCTCGGATCCATAATAAAGATTCCTGCTACTTCCTTTGTCATGATTTCCTGTGCTTGCTGGTAAAGCACACTTCGTTCCTCACTGGGTGCGATTACAGCCTGATTAATCAGAGCATCATAGACCTGGTTATTAAAATTAAAGAAGTTTCGTTGCGAGTCACTCTGGTAACGAGCAAGTATGGGGTGCGGATCTAGTTTCCCAGTCAGCCCAATCACAGATAATTGATAATCTCTTTGGCTGTAAACTCGCTCTAACCACGTACCCCATTCAATAACGCGAATGCGTACATTGACACCAATCTGGCGTAATTGCTCAGCAATTATCTCTCCTGTTTGCACATGCAACCCATACGGAGCTGGTAAGTCTAGCGTTAGGTTTAAGCTAGTGTAACCTGCTTCCACCAACAGCGCTCTAGCTTGCTCTGGATCGTAGGCTAAAACCTCCGAGAGGTTAGGATGGTAGAACTCAGACATGGCAGGACTAATTCCGCTATATATGGGATCGCCATGCCCCCAGGCCGCTCCAACAATAATTTCGTCACGATTGATAGCTAGGGCTAGAGCCTGACGCACTCGCACGTCATCTAAGGGTGGGTGTTGATTGTTCACGGTGAGTAATTGCACCAGATTCATGGGTGAACTATGCACAATCAAGTTAGAATCATTTTCCACCTGATGTAACAAGCTCGGTTCTAAACGCGGAATAATATCAATCTGACCTGTTTTCAAGCTCAAAACTGCACTATTATCATCGGGAATAATCCGAAAAAACACTTCTTCAAAGTAGGGTTGTTTACCTGACCAGTGCTCGCCAAAACGGGTAAGTTTGACAAATTGATTAGGGCGCCATTCTGCGAATTGGTATGGCCCAGTCCCAATCGGTTTGTTTCCTAGACCTGCTGCATCTTTTGGATAGACGACAACTGCCATATCTGCTAGTTCATAGATAAATGGACTGTAAGGTTGACTTAAGATAATGGTGACCGTTGTATCCGTCGCCTTTACCTCAAGAATTTGGAGATATTCACTTGCTTTTTGCCCAATTTGGGGATCCCTTGCTCGATTCAGAGCATTAACTACATCGGTAGTGGTCACACGTTGCCCGTTATGGAAATAAGCCTCCCGTAAATGGAAAATATATTTGGTTTGCGTCTCATCAATCTCCCAATGACTAGCTAACGCACCTTCTAAGCCCCCACTCGGTGTACTCTTAACTAATCCTTCGTAAATATTAAAGGCAATCTCCGCTGTAGCAGCAGCGACTGAACGATTTGGATCAAAACTGTCAGGATCTGTGGGTACTGCGATATTCACTACTGTTTTACTCGCACTCACCCCACTTGTCAATATAACGAAACCAAGAACGATAATGAACACCGCTAGCCCTAATTTTTTACCCATGATTGTTCTCCCTTCCTTCCTAGGCCATAAGCCAATATATCCAATACATCGCGAATGAACTCCAAATGCTTTTCTGCTTCCTCCGCAGACAACCCTTGAAAGTTTTCGATCAGTTCCTTACCCACTGAATGATAAACAAAGAAAGCGGCCTCCTTCGAAAGATTGGGATTAACCTGACCATCCTCCATTGCTTGGATTAACATACGCGTAAAATCACTAGCCCTTAGCTCCTTGTTATCAATAATCTCTTGATGTAGCTTATCGTCCTTACTCTCCCAAAAATTAATCGCAATTTGATGATAAAGAGGGTACTCCACAGCAAACATATATGCTCGTTGGTAATAGCGCTGTAGGGTTGCAAAAAAATCTTGATCTTTGGCAAAAACATCTTGTAAATAGTTGCGTTTAGAGTCGTAGACACGTTTAATTATGTAGAGATACAAGTCCTGTTTGTCAGCAAAATACTGATACATGCTCCCCTTAGCAATCCCAGCATTTTGCACAATGGTACTCAAGGAGGCCCTCTCGTAAGGATATTTCGCAAATTCTTCCAGAGCTGCTTGCACCACACGATCGCGCTTTATGTCTCTTAAATTAAAAAATGTTTCTTTTGGCATTCAGTTCCTCCTCTACAAATATGACCAACCAGTCACATTTATTGTCTTCACTATACCACAGACCCATCCTTAGAAGCAAGGAAATAAATGTTAAATTTAAGCATCATTACGAGAAAAACCACAACCCGAGTACAGCTGATGCCAGGAGAGCATGAATCGGATCCGCTTTGAAACGCCGAACTGCAACGAATACTCCTAGAGCAATTAGTACACTCGGTCGATCAATAGCCGATGCATCCACCGAATTAGCGACTGCAGGTACAACGAGAATGCTTTGGCCGATATACACCGCAGCAGCTCCAATTAAACCTACTACAGCTGGTCGAATGCCCGCAAACACACGCTTAACTATTTGGTGTTCCCGATGCGTTTTCCAGAAGCGAGCAAGAGAATTAATAAAAATAAATGAGGGTAGTGCAATTGCCGTTGTGGCTACAATAGAGCCAAGTATACCACCTGTGCGAAAGCCAATAAAAGTGGCCATGTTCACAGCAATTGCCCCCGGTGTCATCTCGGCAATGGCAATAATATCGATAAACTCAGCGGAACTCAGCCATTGATGATGCGAAATCTCCTGCTGAATCAATGGAAGCATCGCGTATCCACCACCGAAGGTAAATAACCCAATCTTAAAAAAAACCACTACCAATTGCCAATAAATCACGGTCGACACCTCCTAGGAGCAAACGCCAAAAGTCGTCAAAGCGAGGAATAAAGCTCCCTTTTCAGCCTTCCTTGCTATGATCTATCATTGTTCATCAGAGATTAAAAAACCTATGAGACCTGCAGCGACGATGATCCAGGCTGCATGAATAACTGTAAATAAGCTTAGCAAAAAAGCCACAATAGCAATACCAACATCTAAAGCTCGCCGACAACTAGCCATTGCAATGCGAATCGCTGCTGCACCCACTAGACCAACAACGGCTGCTCGGATCCCAGCAAACGCTTGCATCACATAAGGCATAGACTGTAATTGATGAAACGAGAGTGCAATGGTGACGATTACAACAATAGAGGGTGCAATCACTCCAGCAGCAGCCACCAAAGCACCAAGAGGTCCCGCTAGCTGATTACCGAGGAAAATGGCGGTATTAATGGCAATCACACCTGGTACTGATTGGGCTAAGGCATAGATGTCGAGAATTTCATCCTTATCTGTCCACCCCTTCTTTTCAATGACCTCTCTTTCAATCAGTGGGAGCATCGCATAACCACCACCGAAGGTAAATAAACCGATACGGAACCAGACCGCAAATAAATCCCAAAGAATTGCGTGTTTCATTTCCCTTCACCTCTTGCGTACTACATAAATTCCAATACTATTTGTCCGACAAGCTTTATGGCATAGTAAAAAGCCTGGTCTATGCCAGGCTTTTTACTACTTTTCTAAACCCTTTGTGACAAGCTCTGTAAAGGCCGCTTCTAGTTTCGCTAGTTTTACTTCCGTCTCCGTCTGGTTTTTACTCACTGCTCCAACATAGAGCTTCATTTTTGGTTCGGTCCCAGATGGTCTTAGCGTAATCCGATCACCCGCGGTGGTTTCCCACTGTAATACATCCTCGCGTGGTAAAAGTATTGGTGTTTGCGTATTATCGATCAAGTCGGACTCGATTCCTTGGAGATAATCACGGAATATCCGAATCGGCAGGCCAGCGATTGTAGTAAACGATTGCTGACGTAAATCTTCGATAAACCGATTCGCCTTTTCTGCTTCTACACTTGAATGAAAAGCATACGAGCGTAAACGCTCAAAATAGAATCCATGCTCTTCCATTAATTGATCCAATCTTTGTAACAGTGAAATTCCTTTAGATTTATAATACGCCGCCATTTGCGCCACGAGCAAACTTGCCATAACTGCATCTTTATCTCGAACAAAATTACCAGCTAGATAGCCATAACTCTCTTCAAACCCAAATAAAAAACGCTTGTTTTTCTGCTCTAGAATTCCCATTTGATCGGCAATATACTTAAAGCCCGTTAGAGTTTGGATCAACTCGACTCCAAATTTGCGCACAATCGGTTTTATCATCTCCGTTGTAACTATTGTTGTGATCACCACACAGTTAGCTCGTTGATCAACAGGCACTGTCTGTAATAAGTAATCGGTGAGTAAAATCCCTATCTGATTGCCATTTAGCAAGGCATAACCTTGATCCTTTAGCAACGCAACTCCAACTCGATCTCCATCAGGATCCGTTGCCATTATCACATCATAGTTTCCATTCCCTGCTTGTGAAAATGCAAGGCGAAACGCATCTGCCTCTTCTGGATTCGGCAACTTAACCGTTGGAAAATTCTCATCTGGAGATAGCTGCTCTAACACGCAGTCCACCTGCGTAAATCCAGCTTCCTTCAACGCCCGCGGCACAAACTTACCACCAGTTCCATGTAACGGTGTGTATAAAACTCGTAATGACAAATCCTGCATCTCTCGTCCAGGGCACAATGCCTTTAACTGCTGATAATACTCTGTGTACAAGTCCTCATCTACCCAAGTCCACAAAGGATGTTCAACAGGATTTTCGCTATATGTAACATCAGCTAAAGCGAGTTCTTCCATAACTTCGCTAATCTGTTGAGCGATATCACTTAGGATCTGGCCCCCATCACTTTGATAGACCTTGTAACCATTATACTCTGGTGGATTATGACTAGCAGTGACCATAATCCCTGCACCAGCCTGACACTGACGAACAGCAAAACTTAGCAGCGGAGTCGGTGTTATCTCACGAAAGACATAGACCGGAATCCGATTCTCCACCAACACTGCAGCTGCTGCTTGTACAAATTCCTGCGAAAGTCTGCGCGAGTCACAGGCGAGGGCTACACCGTTATCACCCTGCCCATTTGCATTGAGTACATTCGCAAGAGCTTGCGTTGCCAGACGGACTGTATACAGATTCATTCGATTCGGGCCTGCACCTAACTTGCCGCGTAATCCACCAGTTCCAAATTGGAGCTGCTTATAAAAACGCTCATAGATTTCATTGTCTTGGCCCTCTAATTCTAGCAACTCTTGCTTTGTGGTCTCATCTACTTGCTGATCCTCTAACCATGCTTGGTAACGCTTGTTTGCATCCATCGCCATCTTCCTTTCTTCCACTGATAGTTAATCATTTAGCTTGTAATAGTGCTTTGTAGACAGATATCCAAGCCAAGCCCCAACAACCACATTACTTGGCCAATGCTGCTCCAAATGAAGACGTGACAAGCCGATCATTCCAGCTAGTGGATATAGAACCCATCCAGACCCTGGGTAATGCTCATGCAAAACCGTTGCCATCGCTGTCGACGAAGCTGTATGAGCTGAGGGCATCCCATGATAGCGCTCATCAAATGTGGGCCCTATAAAGCGAGTGCCCTCGTGCAAATGGGGACGAGACATTCCCGTTGTTGCTTTGAAGATCCCCGTATTTACTCCTGTATATCCTAGCGCATAGATCATATCTTCACCCAACTGCGATCCCATCATACCTAATAGCATGGCAACAGCTAGATGAAATCTAGGATCACCAAGGTTTGTTAAGTGAGTCCAAGTCCTGTTAGCAATAGCACAATCCTTGTTTGTTGTCCATTCATACAACGGTTGATCCACAAACACCAAACCAAAACTAACAAGAAAACCACCTATTTCGAAGCGAGTAGCACTTGGTGCCGTACGATAGTATGTAAGAGTCTGAGTTGGTAACTGCTGCACTATCTTAGGTAGCGGCAGCGACCACTCTCGCTGCTTAGCGCTTGCAGGCAGGGCATATGTAGAAAGAATAATTGTAATTAGTAAACGTATAGCCAATTTCCGACGACTACTCGTAAACAGCGCTTCCACCTCACTTCTTGCTTTGCTATTAAATTCGGTCTCTTCTGCCTAATTCCTGCAAACTGTGAGAAACTTCATGTGCACTTTTTGGGGAGTGGCAAATACTATTGATAACCCGCTTTAAATTTTCTAACCCTACTCGCACACTATCAATAGGTGCCATAGTATACTTTTCTGTCTCGATAATAAACCATTCCACACCCACACTATCACTAGTCCTGACGATTCCTGCTAAATCAACATCACCCGTACCCACTTCTACTTGGTCTCCACTACTTAAAAAGTCCTTAATGTGTACAAGAGGACATCGGTTGGCATACTGTTGCATATAAGTAACCGGATCTACTTTGCCCTGATACACCCATCCAAGATCAAGCTCAGCAAACACAAGTTTAGGATTCGTTTCAGCAAAGAAAATGTTAAGTGCGTACTCATCGTTGTATCGAGTAAATTCCATACTGTGGTTATGATATCCGAGTTGCATGCCATGAGCGCTTACTTTTTCGCCAATCGTGTTCATCTTCTGCGCAAACCGAACCCAGCCTTGTCTATCGTTACTCTCTAGAGATGGAGATGGACAAACAAGCCGAGAATTGCCGATCTCCTGATTAAACGCAATTTGCTGATCCAAGTCATTGGTTAAGGCATCAAAACCAACATGTGCACCCACTGGTAGCAACCCAAAAGTATCCAACCGACTCTTTAGTTCTCTAGCCGTTAAACCTCCATATCCAGCAAATTCCACGCCTTGATAACCAAGATCTGCTACACGCTCTAATACACCCACAAAATCCTGGGACGCATCCTCACGCAATGAATATAACTGTAATGCTATTGGTTTCCTGCTCAAATATATCTTCCTTTCTCTTTATGACTTCTACTTCTACTTCTACTCTAGAGCTTTCCACACCTTCATTCGGGTGCAATTACCACTCAGTTCATTATTCAGCTTCAATCTTTATCTGAACGAGCGCAGAGTTCTCTCCATTACTGCGATACCACAGATCCAGCGAATAGCGTATTGTACCCGTTCCTTCTTTTTCAATCAAAAACCCATCATCTGGCCAGATCGTCCAAGATTGATCCTCGATAATTCGATACCAGAGTACACCATCTGTGGGATTTTCATATGTCAGAGTGAATAATGCATCCTGATTGCTCTTTACTGTGAATATAAGAGCGTCGTACAAAACAAACGCATTCGGACCAAAGACTTGGATCTGATCACTATCAAACACCAACTGCGATCGAGGTATGATCTGAAAACCGAGCGTTACTTGCTGGGCCCAACCAGTAGATGAGAGTAACCAACCTAGACAGACAATAAGAATGATCCGCCAATAGTAGTGCACAAATATCCCCTCCTCATATACTTATTTATTCGAATATATGTTCCGAATTCCTGCCAGAAGAGAAAATTTTATTGGGCAAAGCGCCAGGCGTGGTATACTAAAAAAAGTATACTCCGTTAGGAGTATACTTTCATTATCAAGTTGCGTGCATTCTATAGACGTGTTACATTAGAGGCTTGAGGACCTCGATTACCGTCAACGATTTCAAATTCTACGTCTTGACCTTCTTCTAAAGTCCGAAATCCATCACCTTGAATTGCTGTGAAGTGTACAAATACATCGTCTCCACCTTCGCGCTCAATAAAACCAAAACCTTTTTCTGCATTAAACCATTTTACTTTTCCTACCATAAATCTTTATGGCCTCCTTAAAATATTCTCATTAAAAAGTGGAAGTTCGAAAAGCCTATCTGTAACCTTATGTAGAGGCCACTTGCATACGCTAAATTTCTTCCTTAACCCTTTAACTCATTAGTATAATACCACACAAAATCAGATATTACAAGCTTTTTTTGAAAATAAATGTTAAATAAATCGAAAATCACGTATGCATCGTATCCAAGGACATAGAAGCAGTACTGTGGTCTCTGTGCCGAACGCGATTGGCTATTTTATCTTGGGCAAACCTGCGCGCTAACTCATTACTGATCGCAACAGAACGGTGCTGGCCTCCCGTACATCCTATGCCTACAGTCAAGCGAGCCTTACCCTCCTCGCAATACGCTGGAATCAAGCTCGCTAACAACTCATAAAACTTGGCAATAAACTCCTTGGTCTGTGGCCATTGAAGCACAAAATTTGCCACCGATCGATCTTCACCGGTAAGGTGTTTCATTTCCGGAATATAGAAAGGGTTTGGAAGAAAGCGTACATCAAAAATAATATCGGCATCGTTAGGAACACCATACTTATAGCCAAACGACATAATATCTATGGTCAAGAGTTCGTGAATCGATTTCCCTGTCAGCACCGAATTTAAATGTGCTTTTAACTCTACAGGTTTTAGCAAGGATGTATCTATAATTACGTGGGCTAACTCACGAACCTCAGCCAATAAACCGCGTTCGTGCCGAATACTATCGTAAATACTTCCTTCTCGAATCAAGGGATGACGCCGTCTAGTTTCGCTAAACCTTCGAACCAAAATACGATCTTCACAGTCAAGAAAGACAACCTGGTACGCACTTCCACTGCTCTTAAGCCACTTTAAAGCATAGGATAAATCCTGAAAGTGCTCTTGACCACGTACATCCATGGCAATAGCAAATCTTCGTTTTTCATGATTTGTGGCTTGAATTTCAACTAACTTTGGTAATAATGAAGGAGGTAGGTTATCAATACAAAAGTAATCTAGATCTTCTAGCGCTTTCATTGCCTGTGTTTTTCCAGCTCCGGACAACCCTGTAACAATGATAAAACTAACATTCGTCTCACTCATTCGTTACTCCCTCCTTTTTTATTACTCTTCTCGTTGTTTGTACCTATCCCATTACCTACTTACTTAATAATCTTATCATTTAGGTAGTCATTCCAGACATTCTCGAACCAACTGTCCTCCTCAGGTAATGCTCGTACGGGATCCCACTGAAATTTGCACTCACCATTTTTCATGCTAACTCGTTGGATCCGTTTTTGGAATGACTGATCATTCGACAGCGAAAACCGAAACTCTTCAGCCAGAAAAGCGAGGGGTAAATCACCATTGGCATCATAAACGAGATACGATCCCCGTGAGGTACCACCTTCGGCAATAAAATCAACAATGGCTGATAGGTAAACATACTGAGTAAGCAATAAATCATAGTTCTGAAAACAGTAAGCGAGTTCTGTTGCTGAGGTAATCACCGTCTCATCCACAAGTCTCTGTAACTGTTGCTGTGCTTCACTTGCTCCGACTTTCGCCTCTTCGAGTGACCGTATGTGAGCACCTTTTTTGGTCATTCGCTCACCAATTTGCTGGCGTATATCTAAAACTGTACTGGTAGTTCCTAACTTTGCTAAAAAGTCTTGACCCAGCTGAATCTTATTTTGCACTTGCGTACTAATCGTCTGCACAAACTGATCCAATGGAAGTGGTGCTTCTTGATAGCGCGCCGCAATAAATTGAGCTGCTCGTGTGCTGCCGACTTGCCCAGCATTTAACGCACTGCCGCCCGGACGATATACACCATGGCTGCCGTTAACCTCGCCTACAGGGAAGAAATTTTTGAGATTGCTCTCCCACCAGTGATTGCCATCAAGACCACCATTATTATGTTGCGCACACACTGCTATTTCTAAATACTCCGTCGTTAAATCGATACCATTCGTACTATACAACTCTATTGCAGGCTGATTCATGTGCATAAGCCGTTCAATCGGTGTACCAAACAATGCATGAGATTTACTTAGATAGGTATAGGACTCTTCAGATAGTAAGTCAAAATCTAATTGTCCATCAACGCTCCCCCATGTAGGGTTAGCCATGAAATCAAGAAACACTCGTCGTCCTTTGATCACTGTCTCATTATAGACTAAAATATCTATCAGCGATGATCCAAAATCCTTAACCTTCTTAGGATCAAAAGGCCATTGATACCCTTTAAGAAAGACGGCATCTAGCATCTTACCAGGATCAGAAAAATAGTCGACAAGGAATTCTTGTTCATCATTACCATCAAGATCGGTAGAAACATAACGAGGCAACACTTGCTGATAGGTACCAGATAGATTCCAACGAAACTTAATAGAAGCTAACCCATATTGGCTCTCTGTTAAGTTTTTGCCTTTTGCTCCAGCCTCAAATGCAATACCTGTGGCACCAGTCTGACTTGGTGGGTAGACAGACGTAGCATATATTCCAGCTGGACCGCCTGTGGCATAGATAACATTCCTACAGTTAAGTATGAGGTAACGCTCCTTGTCATTATCTTGCTCTGCCAAATTTAAGCAAAGTACACCGACTGCTTGGCCTTGTTGCTCATCAGTCAAAATAGCAATCACCTGATAGCCATCGAAAACAGGTATATTCTTCTGCTCAACTTGGGTTTCTAGCTTCTCGGTCATAAACTTAGACGTCAACGGACCTGCCGAAGTGGCTCGTTGTCTTGGATCGTGATCTGTCTTGTAGCCGATAAACTCACCAAATTGGTTATGGGGAAAAGGCACTCCGATATCCACTAAATGATAGAAAGCCTGACTCGATAAGGCTGCTTCTACCAAGGCAATATCACCATCCATACACCCACCGTCATAGAGCGTCTGCGCCATTTCCCAAATAGAATCGGGTGTGTTACCCGATAAGGTTAGCTTATAATATGTTTGTTTATCCGACCCAGTATTGCGTGAAGTTCCCATTTTCATACCTTCAGTGACAATCACTACGTCTTTTTGTCCAAGGTTATAGAGCCGATCGGCACCGTTTAAGGCTGCGGCTCCACTACCAACTACCACGGTATTACAAGAATAAACTGGTAGGTCTACTCCATGAATCGTTACATGTTCTAATCTGTCCATTACTTTATACTACCTCCCTGAATATACTTTCTCTTGCTCCTCGTGTAAATATAACTAAGCTTGTATCTTGGTGGTCACTAGATTGTCCTCCAATCGAGTTTTGCTTAACAATCCATGCGCTAGTATAGTAGCCATTAGCCCAATGACCCCGACTGCGATAAATCCACCAGATAGACTTAAACGGTCGCCAATAAACCCAACTAAAACAGGTCCACCAAACATTCCTAATGCATAGATTGACTGAAAAAAACCCATAGCCGTTGCTCGTCTCTCAGCCACAACCGACTTGATGCTTAAGCCCATGAGTACAGGAAATATTACTCCTCGTCCAAAACCTCCTAAACCCTGGGTAATGTATAGCACCCAAAGGTTTGTGGTAAACGGAATCATCATAGAAAAGGTCGCTATGATCAAAAAAGCGATAACCAACAAACGGCGCTCCCCAAACCTCTCTGCCCACACCCCGCTACGAAGTGCAGTATAAGCGGCCGGTAACGAAGATATGAGGGCTAGAATACTTAATTGACTGCGTGAGGCTCCAATTGCTACTGCATGACTAGGGGTAAAACCGTAAATCGTAGAGAATGTGATACATTGAAACAATATGGCTAAAAACGCGACACTCAGAAGAATGGGATCCTTGCCCACCTGCAACAATTCCTGGATCTTAACCGTTTGCTTTTCAATCTGAGTTTCAGGAATACGCGTACTTAAGACTAGACCAATCATTCCTACTAGCCCACCAATAATAAATGGTGCCTGCCAGCTAAGATAATCAGCAACAAAGCCGCCCATACTCGTGGCGAGCATCTGTCCTAAAGACGTATAGAACACTATTATGCCCATTGCCTTCGGTGCTTCTTCTGGTCTAAAATAACTAGAAAACAATACCGTAAACGTAACCCATGTAGCTGCAGCTGCCCCAGCTAAAGACCGAAAGGCTAGTACCAACAACGGATTTGTAACTAAACCCATTCCCACAGAACTAGTCATTGCCAAACCTACACCAATAGTTATAAATATTCTGCGTTTCTGTAATTTGTCCGATAGGATCCCTAACGGAATGCGTAGTAGCATCTGCGTTAAACCGTAGGAACCAACAACAAGACCTACCATTTGTAGCGATCCACCAAGATGCTGAACATACGGACCGAGAATCGGCATGTACATGTATAATGCAAACCAATAGATCATTGTGACTGCATAGAATAGACTATGACTCTGCTCCCGTGGTTTTGCAATCAATAGCTTAACCTCCACTTTTTGTGTACTAGTATTTATATTTTAGATTGATGGGCAAAATACCTGCCCATTTAAAAAACAATTTTCTTTGTGGGAATAAAAGGATTTACCACTGAGTATCCAGAAAAAATAGGTATACAAAGGGGGATCTGTAATGAACAACGAAAAAATTCAACAAGCAACAGAGCATTTCGCGCAAATTCTGCAAGCAGAATTAGCGAGAATTGACAAAATGAAAAACAGCGAAGGTTTTGTAGATTATAGCACGCTTCCAACAATTACAATTGGGATAGTTGGTGGCGATGGAATCGGACCTTTCATTGCTGATCAAACACAGAAAATCCTAGAAACACTACTAGCAGATGCACTAAAAACTGATCGCATACGCTTAAAAGTGGTGGAAGGACTGACAATTGAGAATCGTATTGCAAAAATGCAGGCCATTCCTGACGAAGTACTAGCCGAACTACAAGAATGTGATGTTATTCTTAAAGGACCAACAACGACTCCTCGCAGGGGCGATGATATGCCCAATATCGAAAGTGCTAACGTGAGTATGCGCCGTGCTTTTGATTTATTTGCCAATGTCCGCCCAGTGAAAATCCCTCAGGATAATATTGACTGGGTATTCTTCCGCGAAAATACCGAAGGTGAATACATCCTAGGCAGCCAAGGAGTTGACGTAACTGAGGATCTCGCAATTGACTTCAAAGCCATTACAACCCAAGGAGTCGAACGAATTGTACGAGCTGCATTTGAGTATGCCAAGCAAAACGGCCGTAAACGGGTAACCGTTGTCACAAAAGCGAATGTTATTAAAACAACAGATGGCAAGTTCCTGAAAATCGCACAAGAGATTGCCAAAGAGTATCCAGGTATTTCATGTGACGATTGGTATATTGATATTATGGCGGCCAAACTAATTGACCCAAGCCGTCGTTCCGAGTTCGAGGTACTTGTAATGCCTAATCTCTATGGAGATATTCTTACCGATCAAGCGGCCCAATTGCAAGGTGGAGTAGGAACAGCCGGGAGCGCCAATATCGGTACGAAACATGCCATGTTTGAAGCGATTCATGGCTCCGCACCACGCATGGTTGACGAAGGGCGAGCTCAATATGCCGACCCAAGCAGTCTTGTGCGAGCAGCAGTCATGATGCTAGAGCATATCGGCTTCAAAACCGAAGCAAAAAATCTCGATATGGCTTTAGACATTTGCGGGCAATACGAAAAGAAATTCGTGCTAACAAGCCGCGCCAACGGAGTAACAAATGATCAATATACAGACTATATCCTAGATACACTAGCAGATCCAAATATTGAAGCAAAGTGGTTAAGTTACACCCAGAAGTAACAACAAAGAAGGCTATTGGGGAAAACCAATAGCCTTTTTTGTTGTTATAGCCTTATATTTAATCGAAAGCCTTTGGATTGACTGTGAGAATTTTTTCCACCTGCGCCGGATAGGTAGCAATAAAACGCAATTCATCGTTAGTGAGTGGTTTTTGGTTATGCAAAGCAGCGTACTGAACTAACCGTAACGTATCCCTTTCGCTTTCCAATTGTATGCCTAAGTTCGCGTATACATGCCGCAATCCTTTTAGTCCACCATACTCACCCGTTGAGATAATCCGCCCAAGGGGCTTAATTTCTTGTTCATCAATTCCAAGTTCGTCAGGTGTATAGAGCTCATAATTTTTCCGATCCTTTAACATCCCATCTGCATGGATTCCAGATTCGTGCGCAAATGCATTAGATCCTACCCCTACTTGGTTAATTGGAATTCCCTGACCAAAAGCTACGGCTGCATAATTGCAGACCTTCCAGGCCTTAGTAAAGTCTATTTTCGGATCAAGAATTGCTCGATCTTGCATTCCGCGAGATTTCGTCAGAGCTAAGATCACAGAAACCAAGTCAGCATTACCAGCTCGCTCACCCATACCGTTTACTGTGGTGTTAATATAGGCATCCACACCTGCATCAATAGCTCCCATAGCACCTTCTACAGAGTTTGCCACGGCATACCCTAAGTCATTATGGCAATGGAGCTCAATCGGAATTTGGACAGCCTCTGCGATGCGTTTAACACTATCATAGATGGATATGGTTCGATCAAACCCTAAGGTATCACAATAACGAATCCGATCTGCTCCATGCTCTTTAGCCGTCATCGCAAAACGGACTAGATAATCTTCATCATATCGTTTATCATGGGTGTATGGTTCTGTACGGGATGCATCCTCTGCATTTACACCGATTGATTCAATACCTGCTTCCTTTGCTGCTGATACTGCTTCGGCGACCATTTTCAAGATATCAGAACGATCGATACGACCACCAAATTTCCCATCAGTCATGATCTGTGATGTCGATATGGATAGGTTCAGATGCTTAACGTTTGTATGTTTAACGGTCTGATATACATCCTCAGCTGCAGCTCGCACCCAGCCTTCGAGACGCATATTGCCCATTACGCCCATTTCCGCTAATTCTAGGTTGGCATTTAGATAATTCCACTCGTGTTGCAGTGCAGGAAATCCAAATTCGCTTTGATAAATTCCCATCTCTCCAAGATATACATTCAGCATCGTCTTCTCAAGCTTAGACAAGCCAATAAACGCCGTCTGCACTCCATCGCGATTTGTGACATCAATGATATAAATCTTATTTTTATCGCCCATAGACACCTCTCCTAAAATATTTATTCGTGCAATCAACCTAGCATTTCAGCTAGTATTCGCCACATCTTTGCAGTATTGGAAATGAGTATATCATAACCGTACTGAGCTGTCAAATTTCCCCTATGTGCCTATTGCCCAACCTGACTAATCTGTTGATCTCCTCGTTGCAAAGCAGTTAATCCTGTTCGGACTAACTCTTTAATACCATACGGTTGCATGAGTTCTATAAACGCTTGTAGCTTGGATTGGTCTCCCGTAATTTCGACCGTTAGTGTTGACGGAGATACATCAATAATGTTTGCCCGAAAAATATTAACTATCCCAGTAATCGAGGCTCTAGTCTTTTCTCCAGCCTCAACTTTAACGAGAACAAGCTCACGATATACAGACGCTTCTGGTGCAAGCGATACAATCTTGATGACATCTACCAGTTTGTTCAACTGTTTTTTAATCTGTTCCAAAATATAACTATCACCACGCACAACGATGGTCATGCGCGAGATAGAGGCATCTTCCGTCTCACCTACGGATAGGCTGTCAATATTATACCCTCGCCGGCTAAACAGACCGGAAATCCGACTTAATACTCCAGAATGATTCTCGACTAATACAGATATTACATGGCGGTCCATACGTATCCTCCTTTGATTTTATACAGATTTATAATGTGCTTTCTTTCGCATCTACGATACATTCAACCAAGTAAGGCTTCCCCGACTCTAGAGCTACTCGCATACTTGCTGAAAAATCTTTGGTATTTGTAACCTGTACTCCTTGAAAGCCGTACGCTTGCACCAGAGCAATAAAATCGGGATTACCGTCAGTAATGTCGATTCCAAATGTTTCTCCATAACCCCGATCTTGTAACTCGCGCACCATACCTAAACGGGAATTGTTAAACAGAAGTATCACTATCGCTAAGCGATTTTGAGCAATCGTCCCTAACTCAAACATACTCATTTGGAAGCCACCATCGCCAACAATTGCCACAACCTGCCGATCTGGCGCAGCAACTTTAGCACCAACAGCCGCGGGCAGACTATAACCCATTGTTCCCAATCCTCCCGACATCAGCAACTTGCGGTCGCCCTGCATGGGGAAATTCCTTGCTGCCCA
This sequence comes from Limnochordia bacterium, assembly GCA_007116145.1. Taxonomy (GTDB): domain Bacteria; phylum Bacillota; class Limnochordia; order Darwinibacteriales; family DTU012; genus CSBR16-88. The sequence goes on from SKJB01000019.1 coordinate 33,038, forward strand.
TAACTGGTTTTGACCAACATCGGCCGTAACCACTGCTTGATCGTCTACAACCTCTCCTAAGTCACGGAGAACCTGCTTAGGATTAACGAATCCTGGTTTGTTGTGTATTTCTGTATGCACTCGATCACGTATACTCGCTAGTTCAGCTACCCACTCTTCTGTTTCCAAGGGCTCAATCCCGTCAGACAGTTGCTGCAGGATATGTTTTGCGTCACCGACAACGGGTATAAGGGTTCCAAGATTTTTACCTATCTCCGCAGGATCAATATCAATATGAATAATCTCGGCATTTTTGGCAAAGATACCAGAGCCTGCTGTTGCTCGATCAGCAACTCTTGCACCGATGACAACGAGCAGATCCGCCTGCCCGACCCCGCGGTTAGCATGGGCAAATCCATGAGAACCGATCATACCAAAATAGTAAGGATGATCGACACCCATCGCTCCTATACCCATTAGTGTATGCACAACGGGAATGCGTGCTTTCAAAGCAAACCCAGCTAATTCCTTTGTCGCCTTAGCGTGTAGAATCCCACCACCCACACAGATAAGTGGTTTCTTACTGTGTCGTAGCTTGCGTAAAGCCCGCTTTATTTGTCCAACGTGACCTTCAAAGGTTGGCTTGTACCCACGAATTTGTAGTTCATCTGGCTGATTAAATTCAATTCGCGTATTTTGAATGTCAACAGGGATATCAATGAGCACCGGACCCGGACGACCCGTACTCGCAATATGAAACGCCTCTTTCATAATCCGCGGCAACTGTTGTGCATTGCGAACCAAATAGCTGTGTTTTATAAATGGTTCTGTTGCGCCTGTGATGTCCACCTCTTGAAACACATCTCGTCCCATCAAATCTGTGCGCACCTGCCCTGTGATGATTACCAAAGGAATCGAATCCATATATGCCGTAGCAATTCCTGTAATCAGATTCGTGGCGCCAGGTCCAGAGGTTCCAATCGCAACACCAACAGAACCTGTCGTGCGTGCATATCCACTTGCACTATGGACGGCAGCTTGCTCGTGACGAACTAGGATATGTCTAACCATGCCATTATTACGCAATGCATCATATAATGGGAGGACGGCCCCGCCAGGATAGCCAAAGACAACCTCAACATTTTCCTTCTGCAGACATTTAACAATTGCATCTGCTGCTTTCATCAATCATCATCCTCCTAGTATAAAAATAACCCCATCCCATATACAGGGACGAGGTATTAACCACGCGTTACCACCCTAACTTATACCAGTTTTACAACTCGGTATCACTTAGAAGGTCCAATTAGACCTTGACCGATAACGGAGTCTCCCGATACTTCCTACTTATTCAGAAATACAGCTCCAGAGCGACACGAATTTCCCTTTTAGTCCGATTCACACCACCCACCGGCTCTCTGCACTCAAGTTGGAAACACTTAACTCTTTCTTTGCTATTCGCAATATGTATTTCTATGAGTATATCAATAATTAAAGGGTTTGTCAAATTTCGAATAGAATGTGAAAATTTTCGATTTTTTCGCACAATGGAGTTCATCATTCCTAAATCCCATATGTATAAATGTTTTTATTTTTTATTTTTATTTTAACAAAGGAGAAAGCATTCAATTAATAGAACTCACTACTTGTTAGCACCTCGACGTGGTTTTTTGGAGGTGTGTGAATTGAGAGCATTACTAGCCGATGATAATGAATCATCGATCTTTTCGGTCAGTAATTACCTTGAAACATTCGGCATTCAAGCTATTTGTGCTTGCACTCGTCAAGAGTGCTTAGAATTATTAGAAATGTGTAATGTAGATGTAGTCATAGTGGATTTGGTAATCGATGGTTGCTTTTCTCTTACCTGTGTGGAAAAAATTAGAGAAAAATACCCTTCTTTACCAGTAATAATTTGGACGGGATACACTGCAGAACAGCTTCCCAAGCACATATTAGAGCGCTTTATTGTTATTTACAAGCCATATTGCCTTGAAGAAGTTCGAAAACTGATAATCAAGCAGCAACCGTTATAGAAGCTTATGTCACGTCGGGGTGCCTACAATTGCCCATCAAGTGATAGTCACCGCTATATTGGTATAAAAAAGACGCTCCCCTTAACGAAAAGGAAAGAGAGCGTCTTGTACTACTAGTTTATCCCTATTTTACTGCTACCCCTTTTTTCAGGATAGCCTTTGCTTCATCATCGGTTGCATCAGCCACATAAGGAATCCCAGTGTCTAGTGCAGTTTCCCTATTACCTGCCATTAAATCATTGCGTTTTATCTCTGAGAGATTAAACGCACGAGCACCAGCCATGAACTGCTGTAAACCACAAGCCAATTTATCGGCAAACGTATATAATGCGACAGCTCCATACGGAATGTGCTTCATCTCATTCTTACCTACTAACTCCTCCACATCATACCAACTAGCAAAAATACTCTCTGGCCTATCCCCAATTTCGCTCACACTAGCAGGTAATTGGGTCCAATTTCCACTTACCCGTTCTCTGCTTTCAGGATTCAGTACACCCTCAATATTTGAACCCAAGAAACCGGGAATCATCGGTGCTCGACCAAGACAGACTAATTTAGTATACGGTGAGCCTAGCGCTAAGGCCTTAAAGATGTGGTCTTCGCGAGCAAAACCACCACCGAACGATAAATCCGGCACGTTCAATCCTTGTTGACTTAAAATATCTGCATACTCCACAGTCTTACTGTGTAATTGTAGTGAAGGAACACCCCAGTGCTCCATCATGTTCCAAGGACTCATACCAGTCCCGCCACCTGCTCCGTCTATCGTTAGTAGATCTAACTTCGCATCAGTGGCAAAGCGGAGGCTCATCGCCAATGTCTTCATGGCATAGGCACCAGTCTTTAGTGATATGCGCTTATATCCTAAACTCCGTAGATAGGAAACAGACTCCATAAAACTTAACTCCAGTTGCTCTGTTGTGGCTTCAGTTGTCCCTCCAAGTCGACTATGACGAGCAAACGTTTTGATAGCACCCGATTTGAAAGCCCTTTGATTGGTTGCCAATCGTGGATCAGGATCGACTACATACCCTCGTTCAGCGAGAAACAATGCATATTCTAGGGTGTCTACCTGAATTTCTCCACCAATGTCCTTCGCTCCCTGGCCCCATTTAAGTTCGATAATCACCGAATCCCCATACTTATCTATCACGTATTCAGCAACACCATTACGAGTGTCTTCAACATTCAGCTGTACAAAAATAGCGCCATACCCGTCACTATATTTTTGATATACATCGATCCGACGATCCAATTCAGGAGCTGCAAGAATACGACCCCCTTCGATTACAGACTCTTTATCTACCCCGACCACGTTCTCGCCAATCACCACGGGAAAACCAGATAAAGCAGCACCGATAGCAAAGGACTCCCAGTACTTCGCAGCAATAAACGTCGAGCCTAGCGCTCCTGTCATAATCGGCAACTTGCACTTGGTCTTAATGCTTTGCCCAAACTCCGTTGTCAAATCGACATTCGGAAAGATACAGTGGTCTGCATCATTACTAAGTCCTTCTCCTAAACCATTTGCACCATGGGCATACCCTTGAATTCGCAGCGCATGATAACCCACACCTTCAGGACAAACATTACCACTTCCAGCGGTAACAAGACCAAAGTCTCTTGGATACAGAGTCTTACGACCTTGGAGCGAAGCTAACCAAGTTTCACACTTACCCTTACAATCGGCTCGACACAATGTACATAAGCCAGACTCACAAGCATCCCCTCGGTTAACAGTTCCCAAAGCATCATTTCGTTTACGCCATTCCTGCATTGTATACCCTCCACTACGTATATTTATACACTTCTTAAGCATATATCTATTTTGAGTAACCTCTTAGTGTTAAGTATAAACTTTGGATTTGTGCTTGTAAACGCACAGGCATATTATTATACGTGTATACAACGTAGTGCATGTATACACGTATACAAAAAATCGCCTCTACCATAGGGGCGATTTTTATCCGCTTCGCTGCTAGCTCATTAGCAACAAATACTATTCTACTTAAAAAAACAATTCTAACAGACCATCAACCTGTCCAGGGGCCCCTGGCATGGGCAAACTGCGCGTTTTCATTGTACGTTCTAAATTCTGCACATGCTCTTTAGCTAGAACCTCTGCTCCGCCTAATAATTGAGCCACAAGGATAGACTTCGCAGCTGCTTCCATCATCTCAAAAAACTCTAAAGCTCTTTCTACTCCCTCTAAACTAGTGACAATTGCACCATGATTCTTCATTAAAAATGCATTTGCATTAGGGAGTTTGTCATCGAAAGCTCGTGCTAATTCCTCTGACAAAGGCTCCTCATACTCAACAGTAACCATTGGTCCTACCTCAATAATCGGTTCAGGCAAGAATGCTTTGGTCAAGAGATCGGTATCTGCGATGGCAAAACCAGTCATTACTGGTGGGTGGGCGTGAACAATTCCAGTTAAGTCAGGACGTTTCTCAAATATCCGGAGATGAAATGGAGACTCACCTGTTGGTTTGCGACCCTCCTTGGCAAACAATACATTGCCCTGCATATCAATAATACAAACATCATCAAATTGAATCTTGCGCTTAGCCACTTTTGTTGGCGTAATGAGAACGACATCATCAGCCACTCGATAAGAAAGGTTTCCTCCATGGGATGTTACATAGCCAAGATCTGCTAACCGGCGGCTAGATTCGGCTAACTCCTGGATCTGATTAGAATATTTTTGTTGTAATTCGTGCATCTTCTACCCCTCATTTCTCTAGTTAATCGATTAAAAAAACAACTGCATAGTGCGCAAAAAAGTCATATTTCTTAGCAGCTTCAAAAATTCTACGAGCATCATTTTGACTGATAATAACCTCTGTTCTTGCAGGACCAGCTACATCAAGGGCGACGATCGTTAATGGTGAAGTATATGATAAGCGTCCAGGGACGCTAACCCGTTGCACCATGTTCGACGATAACTCTCGACCATAGGATACCACTCCCTGTTGTTGCACATAATCATAAGATGCCACAACACCGCCATAAATCAATTCACCAGATTCAGACCAGACCCGAGGACTGATACCACGCTGTAACCCTAATCCGCGAGCATCCACAATTAATCCGGTATATACCTGGCGATCAACGACTAGTTGGAATAAACCATCTTGATTGGATGCGTCTATATGGGATGATCGAGCTATACTCATCATCTGATCAACACTACCATCAGTTAGACCTTCGTTCGTGTATACACGTACAGACGCGCGGTTTGCACGGACTGGAGTTATGAATTGGAGATCAACACTATCCTGGGATTCTAGACCGCGATGTAACTTCGACATATGTAAAAAATCGCCGCTCTCACCATGAGTCCAAAGGGATATACGTGTCGGAATACTACTCACACTTCCAGGTAGAGTAAACGAGAGATCATAGGTAGCATGAGCTTCTACCAAAAATGCCTTCACTTCATAACTAGCCTGTACCTGCTGATAACCAAATAAACCAGTAACAACGAGCAGCAAACCAATGACAATAATTCCACGACTACCCCGTTTCATAGCGTAACCTCCTTTTTAATACCAGTCACTCGTAAATCAATCAAGCTTTCTAATTTTAAACGTTCTTCATAGATTGGAAATATCCTCCTTTCTCTTCATCCATAAACCAACAAAAAAAGAAAAAAATGCAAGGTCGGTCATGACCCTACATCCTTAGAGCTTCTGATATACATGATAACGTAATCGTTGCGAACTGCCACCCCAAAATCCGAGAATATGGTGAGGTGCTTGTTTTTCTAGAACAACATAAAAGCGGTGAGGAAAGAAAATCCGAATAAGACCCCTTAGACCAAGAGAAAAAACGATAATATTATCTGAATCTTTCAGCATAACATTCATAGTTTCTGGAAATGTAGACTGCCTCACTAATTTATCAATCTCACTCTGCTTTAGTAAGCTTACTTGTAAACGGTTAAACTTATCTCCGCTATTGCTATCATACAAATTCCCATGAAACGTAGTCTCCCCAGCTAGTACTAGAGATTGCAAATATAAACCTAATGACTCTATGTCGACGGTTTCCGTTGGAATATCGTGTTCCCGAATTTGCTGGGATTCTTGCTCTAAGAAAAATTCAAGCACTAAGCGGTCTACTTCTATATCAATAAATGCCGTCCGACGATCAAATCCGATTCGCTCTATATCATCTTTGGCCCTAACTTCTAATTCGCTACTTAGTAAAAGAAAACTGAGATCATAAACACTCTTACTTTGGTAGCTCGGTCCAGTAGCTGCAATCGTTATTTGAGCCAAGTCACGATCAATCCTCATCGATGTCGTATACGAATACTCAATGACATCATCAGGTGTAAGGATATCTATTCTGTATCCCTGCAAATCTGGAAGACTATCGGGCAAACTTTGAGCCATACCAGTCGCTAGCCCGAATAAACTGCAGACTGTTAATAAACACATCATAAACACCATGCGATCACACTTCACAACCAAATACCCCTTTCTTTCAAAGAAACTACCCTCACCTTAACCCTAATTCGCCTTACCGGAGCGATCTCCTGCTAGCTACAGGCCAAATACATTTGTTGACAAATAGCGTTCTAGACTAAAAAAATAAGCGCAGGCAAACCCCACGCTTATCCTTTGCTCATCGTATTTAGCTTTCCCTCACGGATAATTCTGCGAATGCTGTCATAACTTAAGTGAAATAGTTCCATTAGCGCTTCAACCGATTCTCCGTTAACATAATGACTCAAGATCTCTCTGTTTCTCGCTTCTAACTGTACCTTTGTACCGTTACGCTCACCCCAACTGAGATATCCCTCAGACTTTTTAGGAATATATATCTCTTTTCCTTGTACATAGCGCTGAATCTGATGTACCAAATCCCTGGGCAAAACTTTTTCTGCGTTTACATACATACGGCCATGCAACCCCCTAAAACGGTGCTAGCCTAAACGGTCAACCAATTAAGGTAGGCCCACACCCTATTATTTTCTACTACGCATACGTTCCTATTCGTAAACGAATGAATCATCATCTGGCCTACCCCCTTTCCCTGTATAGTGAATTGTTAAATTCCTGTATCCATATTTTACAGTATATTCAGTAATACTTCAAGGGCAAATTCATTCCTAATTGTTCTTGCAAATCACTCTATCACTTAATGCGACAGATTTCACAAACTTAAGCAGGAATCAGTTAGAAAAGACAGAATACTTATCTTGGAGGGATTAACATGAAACTAAAACATATTTTACTAATTATCGGCTTAGCTCTTTTGCTTGTTATCTGGTACTTTCGCACCTGGTTTCAAGGACTCGCACTTTACTTCTATGCAACTCCAGTGATTTGGCAGGTGCTTATACTCACCTTCACCCTACACTACGGTGTCTTTAAGCAAATTCCAGCTCTAAACAAGAAACAAGAAATAAAAATAGACCAAAATAATGCAGAGGAAGTTACAGCTGCAGGTCTGATTTCTTTTTTTCTCTTCTTTCTATTACTTATTCCCGGTTTGATCACTGCAAATATTGCTCGTGGTGTACACTTAGCGCAAACCGTAGATTATCAGTTCCGTGATACATTACCCGAGTCCACAGATGATATCCGACTCATGCCGTATCATGTAGCGAAACGCTACGCAAAGGACTCACTACAACTGAGCCAATTTAAACTCGGCACAGAAAACATTGCATTGATCGACGGTAAATTACAATGGGTCTTCCCCTTAACGCCTGATGGGCTAGTAATCACTTTTTTACAGAAAAACAAAGGAATCGTCACGGTTGACGCAACCACAGAAGAAAAGAATTCTCGGCACTACTGGGAAGACATGGAAATTGGTGAAGGAATGCAGATCCGTGACAACCTCTACTGGAATCTTTACCGACGTCATTTTTTTGTATCAACCGATGATCCATTCTACTTACCTCATAATGATACTATCTACACTGTAGTCGGCACAATTGGCTACCGCTTTCATTTTCGCTGGGGTGTGATCTACACTTCGCCCTACTTTAAAGGGGTCTACATTGTCGACGCAGCTGGAAATAGCGAATTTGTCTTATCCGAAGCGGCTACCAACCATCCCGTCTTAGCTGGAAATCGGATTTTTCCCGAGAATCTTACACGTACATTCGTCAATGCATACCAATACCATCTTGGCGCACTAAACAAGATATTTATCCATAAAGATCAAATCCAAATACAAGATACACCAAGTCCAGGGAGCTCCGTAAATCGCCAGCCCTACCTAATGAATACTGAAGAAGGTCTCAAGTGGTTTATTAGCACCGAACCCTATGGTGCTAGTCACGGTATTTTCAAAATTTTTGTTGTAGATGCACGAACAGGACAGATTGAAATCTATGAATTGCCACAAGATCAAACTCTAACAGGTCCCGTACGATCTGTGGACTATATTCGCCGTTCCAACCCTGTTGTCGATTGGAGCCGATTTAATTCTGTCGAACCTCTACCTTTTGTACGAAATCAGAGTCTATTCTGGAAATTAACAGTTATTCCATCAGATGCAGCCGGTATAGCCTATCAAGCCTTTATCGATGCAAATACCAATGAGGTGTTTGAACTACGGCAACCAGCCGATATTCAAGCATTTCTAGTTGGTAACGAGGTTGTACAACCTCGTTTGGCAGCCAGAGCAGACGACGATGTCATCAATACAATTCGAGCGAAGCTTAAGGAATTAGAACAACTGCTGGATCAACTAGACGAAAAATAGCAACAAAAGTAAAACCCTAGTACTCCAGGTATCGGAGTACTAGGGTTTTTTACCCCTCACTGATTGAGATCGCGTCGTTTAGCAAGTTGCTCTTCCTGTTCCTTGCGACTTCGTAACCGCTCTAGATTGTGCAGCTGCCGTTGCTGCCGCTTCTCTTTACTAGCAACCCATGGCCATAGCAGTGCTTGCCACGTGACGAGCCGCACTCCAATATCGAGGACAAAGAGGAGCAGCGCCGCTAACACAAACCAGGACCAAATATCTCGATAGTCGTGGTAAAATGTGTCACGAACTGCAAAGACTTCCGCAGGATCGGATAACTCTCGTCCATCAGTCGCTTGGGCTAAACGACCCATCAGATCCCTTTGTCCAGTAGGAAGCCTGTATTCGGGTGAATAAGGAACCACTACTCCGGTTTGCACCGAGTTCGCTGTTTGTTGCGATTCCCAATTAATCGTAACGAGATATGTACCAGAACCAGTTACATCAAAAACTCCCTGGTATTCCCCAGGTCCAGATTGATTAAGCATGATGGAGTAAAAGTCTCCTTGCGGAGCACTAACTCCTGCATCTATGGTAAGAAAGTTTAGGAAATCTCCGTTGTAATCAAGAGCATCAACAATAATTCTGCCCTGCAATTCATCTATAACAACCTGTGGGAAGACATTCTCTACCGTCGCATCTCGCAAGACATGACGCACCATCTGCCCCACTAATTTCTCATATTCCCCAGTTCCCACCCAGTCTTGTAACCAATTTCCACCCATATCTGAAAGAAAACTAACCGTCCGGCCCAACCCATAGCGCCAGCTTGCTAGCAATGGAGAATTATCAGGAGTTATTAAGTGCACATCTGCTAACTCGCGGGCGGTGGTGGCAATAAAGCCATGAATCTTCGGAACTGCGGCCCAACTAATTTCAGCAACTAGTGGTGTTTGCGCAAGGGGAATCGGTTGAAAAGACTCCTCACTAATTGCATGGCGAATCATCCGACTCGTTTCTGCCACAAAGATTTGGGTGATTTCGTTAATATCTGTAGTATAGTAGAGTTCGCCTCCACCCCAGTTAGCTAGGTCTGTCATTAAGTCTAGATCGACATCATCGCCAAGGGCGATAGCACTTAAAGTAATATTAGCAGCACGCAAACGCTCTGTAATTCCGCGATAATCTGCATCCACACTTATACCATCAGACAGGAGCACAATATGGCGTAATGCCGTTTTCTCATCAATCATTGCCCTATAGGCTTCTTGTAGTGCAGGGTAAATCAGAGTCCCACCCCCTGGTAGAAGCGGAGCTAGTTCCTCGATTAGCTGTGTTTTGTTTTGTGCCCTCTGAATCGGAATGATCCATTCGGTGTGATTATCAAAAGCTAATAGGCCGATTCGCTCTTCGCTGACAAGCATATCGAGAACAGCCACTGTTGCTTCTTTTGCCAAATCCATCTTATTTAAACCACCACTACCCAGCACCACCTCACCCATACTGCCTGACTTATCTAACACAATCAGCATAGTCAGTGTTGGAAATAGTACGCGTTGCTCTATCCGTGAATGCACTGGGAGCATAGTCTCTAATGGTGTATCGGTGTACTCGCCCATACCAAAGCTATTTTCACCAGCAAGGGCTACTAATCCACCGCCAAAATCTCGTACATAACTTTGGAGTATTTGCAGTTGCCCGCGAGAAAAAGTACTGCTCGGCACATCATTGATTATCACAGCTGCAAAGGATTGTAACTCCTGCAAAGTAGCGGGAAATGCTGATGGCAACCGAGTTTCTACATCCATATCATGCTCTTGTAGTCCAGCGATAAAACTATCCTGTTCCGGACTAGGGTTGCTAATTAATAGAATAGGCGCATGGCCTTCAACAACAACAAACCCGGCACCCCAATTATTCGCAAGTATCGTATCTGGCCTGGCATCCACTTCAACTCGATACCGGTGAAAACCACCAGATGAGATACTTTGCTCATACACAAAACCATTAACGCCTGGTTCGAGTATAACTTCCTCTTCCTCAACAAGCCGATCGTTATGATATAAGCGCAAGGTACCTTCGGCTTTTTGTGTACTCGATATGCTGACACGCAAAGGAAACTCTTGGTTGCGGCGTACTCGCGGTGCCATGAACACCTGATCAACTAACACTTCAGGTCCATTTTCGCGGCTTAGAGGATAAACGTCAATGGGTATACCGTTTTCGCGGAAAACCAAGGCCGTTTGCAGCGCAGACCCCATGTTTTGCTCCCCATCACTTAGGATTACAACCCGACGATTACCGATCTGGGACAAATGATCCAAGGCTAAGTCTAGACCTGCCTGTATATTCGTGTAATTAGATTGCACCGTGGAGTGGAAATCAGTAAACAATACATTGTTTTGAGGCAATGCTTCCACTACCGCATTAGCCCCAAACACTACAATACCTACACTATCTTCCTTTTGTTGATACGCAAGCGACTCCGAAATAAAGTCTCTTGCCCTATCTCTTTGCTCGACCTCCATACTTGCTGATAGGTCCACCACATAGATGACGGAATTCTCATCACTAGGTAGCACTAGACGAACTTGAGCAAGAGCTGCGATTAAAAGAATAAGCAGAAAAAGGCGTAGCCCGCAAGCGATCTGTTCTTTGATAGCACGAGAACGCAAACTACGGCTATATACATAGACAACTAGGGGTAATACACCAAGAAGTAGCAAATAGATCGGTCTTCCAAAATAGACTGGCATCGTTAGTCCCCCATTAGATTACAATTTTTGCGAACGTGGTCGATGGTAGAGATACCATTCAAGAAATAACAAAACGATTCCAAGTAAGACGATATACGGCCAGATATCCTGATAAAACGGTCCCTCTGCCTGGCGAGCTGCCACAAAACGCTCCGAGAACACTTGTGGGCGCACATCTGACTCTTGCTTGGAGAGAAGATTGACTGCAAAGTAATCCACTGTTTCGTCATGCATTGTAATTGGATAAAAACCAACACTCGGTGTATCTAAAACAACAAACCGGTGATCTGACCAATACAGACTGATTTCCTCTCCGCGCGGATTTTTCATACTTTGGGGCATTTTTAAGCGGCGTACTGGGAATGTATAGGCATCGCCTGCATGGACTAGAGCATAGTTAGCATCAAAAACATGAGGATAGAACCACGTAACTACGTTTGTTACAAAGATCGGGAAACCGACCTGTAATGGCAAATTGGATTCGTACAAGTCAAAAGGTAAAACCGCGAAGCGAAAGTCTGGCTGCTCATAGATGGTTAACAAAGGACCGTGGACTCCCGAAATAATCGTTTCAAATTCCGGCGGCCAATGTAGCTGATACCAAGAACGAATTCGCAAACCACTTAAGTCCACAAATCGCAGTAGGGGATGATGCGATTTCCATCCAGTTATTTGCGCTTCACCTCGTATTAACGGCTGTCCCTCTTGTAGTTCTGGGGGATAGGTCCCAATAAATATGGTGTTACCAGAAAGATTAGCTGGTGGACTCAGGCGATCAAAGATTACTAAGTCATACAAATCCAGCTCCTGTCCAGAGACTTCGGACTTAGTAAATAACCGCAGATTCGGGATGGTTAATAGTGCTCGTTCGAGAAAGAAATTACCTGGGCTCACTAATAAGACTCGCAGCCCTTCACCAATGCCTAAAGGTAAGTATGCGGTGTTGTCAACGGCTAAATCATCAGTATGTAAGGTCACTAGATAGTTCCCGCGTCCGGTTGTGTTTAACGGGTAAAAAACAGCTTTGCTCTCCTCAGGTCCAAGTTCTATGCTATCTCGAATTATAATTCGACCTTGTAAACTTATGGACAATGGAACAATCTGTTCAACATCAGAGAAATTGCTTACTTCAATAAAAACTTGGTATTCATTTAAACGACCAGTAGCCATCGAAGCATCTAGTTTGGTAATTCCCACATTAGCAGTGTTGGTACCAATTTGAAACACTTCGAGGGTATGCGGTTTATCATAGGCTAGACCTGGATATGATCCATCGGTAAAGAACCAGATCTCTCCACTTACAGCATCTGTCAGTAGTTCACTAGCTTGCGTAAACGTTGCAGCGAGATCAAGCGCTGTATCGGTCGCTGCTAATTCCTGCAATGTGCGCATTATCCGTTGATGATCCATTGTAAACTCTTGAACAATCTCGGGTTTGGCACTCGCTAATACGAGAGCCACCTCCGTGTCCGGATGCAGATTGCGGATTCGTTGGATAGCATCGACAACAGAAGCTGCAAAGCGGCTTGGTGTTATGTCATTTGCCTGCATACTCGCTGATCCATCGATAACCAGCACTACCTTTGTGCTTTGATAGTTTGAAATCAAAACTTGGGGCTGTGCTAATGCGCTAATCAGTAGGGCAAAAATCATTAATTGTAACACAAGTAGCCAATCAAATTCTAGGCGAAAACGGGGTTTCGGGGAGCTATAGTCTTCAATAAGCGACTTCCATAGCATGGTGGACGGGACGCGAATATCCTGACGCTTACCCTTGAGAATATAAAATACGATAATCAGTCCAGATAACAAAAATAGATAGAGTGCTGCTAAATTAAGAAATTGCACTACTTAAGCCCCCTCTCCTTGCGTAATCGCTGAAAGAGTATGTGCTCTAACGGATCTGTTGTTGTGATCCTAAGATATAGATTGCCATACTCCTTGGAAAATCGGGCAAGCGCTTGGCAGTGTGCCTCCACATTTTGACGATATGCATTTACCGCAGCTTCGCTCAGATACACCTCTTTTGCTTGAGATGTTTCAGAATCAATTAGATATAAATCTGCACCCGGGGTCGGAGCAACCTCCTGTTCCGAAAGTATTTGCACTAACCAAACCTGCCAACCAGCACTACGCAAGGCTAATATACCTTGTTGATAACCTAACGGATCGAGAAAATCACTAAGCACTACAGCTAAGCCTGGTTGCTTATACTTATGCCCAAACAGAGTGAGAGCTTGATTCACGTTTGTCTCACCCGCTGGCTCTAACTGCGCCAAAAAATCAAAGTAGGATCTTGCCCGATTCTTACTCTTCACTGGGCGCATCACTGCATCAAGACAGGATGAAAAAGCTACCGAACCCACCCGATCCGATTTTATCAGTGCAATATAACCCAAAGCCGCTGCTAACTGTGCCGCATAGTGAAGCTTTGTTGGTTGACCATAACCCATCGATCGACTGTGATCAACGAGAAAATAAACCAAATAATCCCGTTCCTCGACAAACTGCTTAAGGAACAACTGCTCCAAGCGGGAATAGAGGTTCCAATCAATATAGCGGTAATCATCACCCCGCTGGTATTGCCGATAGTCATTAAACTCCATACCTCCACCTAAGCGTGGACTCCTTCGCTGTCCCACTAAGTGAGTACCCTGTGTTCGTTTAGCTACCAACTCTGATTTCTCAAGCAGACGTAAAAAACTATTATCTAACAACAAGGCTCTCACCTCCTTAGACACTCTCTGGTACCTTGGCGATTATTTCATGAATAAGCTGATCCATATCTTGTTCCGTTGCTTCTCCTTCGAAATTTAGGAGAATTCGATGGCGGAGTGCGGGCAGAGCTACAGCGCGCACATCGGCAAAACTAACAGTGAAGCGCCCTTCCATAAACGCTTTTGCCTTACCGGCTAAGATAAGAGTTTGACCTCCCCGTGGACTCGCTCCGTAGCGAACATAATCCTTAACAGCCGTGATATTCGCCTCTGCGTGAGGATGGGTTGCTAAAATAATCCGAGCAGCATAGGTTAAGACCTCGTGAGACACAGGCATCTGCCGTACTAACGCCTGTAGCTGTAACAATGCATCACCATCAAACATTTTTGTCAGTGAAGCCTCTTCCCCAATAGTGGTTTTCAATAAAATATCGCGTAGCTCCTCAAAGCTAGGATAGCCCACCTTGACTTTAAAGAAGAAGCGATCAAGTTGCGCTTCCGGCAAGGGATAGGTGCCTTCCAACTCCAAAGGATTCTGCGTTGCTAGAACGAAGAACGGCTGCTCTAGGTAGCGCGTTTCTCCAGCAATCGTAATACTACGCTCCTGCATGGCTTCTAATAGAGCCGATTGCGTCTTTGCTGTAGCGCGATTAATTTCATCGGCTAGAACAATTTGCCCAAAGAGGGGACCTGGTTGAAATTGAAAATATCGCCGGCCATTGGTGTCTTCCATTAAAATATTGGTACCTGTAATATCAGCAGGCATTAAATCAGGAGTAAATTGAATACGGGTAAACTTTAAATCAAAGACCTGACCGATACTGTGAACGAGCATGGTCTTTCCTAAACCCGGAACACCTTCTAACAAAACATGACCATTACACAATATAGCGGTCATCACTTGATCAATCACACTATTTAGCCCGACAATTACTCTACCAATCTCCTGTTTTGCATGTATTATCGCTTGTTGGTATTCTGCAAATTGTTTTTGCTCCAATCCATCCATTCAAAATCCCTCGCTTCTAGTCCATTATTATCAGTGAAAAATACTCTCGTACCAAATCTCGATATGCAGCAGGTATTTGTTCCGTCGTCAAATGATTTAACAGTTCCGTTCGATAGGTCACCAACCGATCAAGCACTACATCATTTGGATGCTGTACACCTTCTTGCGGTGGTAACAATTCCTCTAAAAATGCAGTGATATAAGAATCATCACCCATCTCTACACGGGCTCGAGACATTTCATAATCGGACTCTGTTATATCCACATCTGTGGGGGGAGCTAATCCATCATCATCAAGAGTACCTGCAGTCGATCCTTGGATTTCCGCTTCTGTGTCTTCGTCTAAGCTAAGAGCATAGCCATCGATCGGTTCGTCACCAAAATCGTAATCATCGAACTCACCGTCCATTGTCGCTGCGCGCCGCTCTCCTTCACTATGGTTATTCTCTTCCTCATCATAGTCATTGTCTGCAGGCTGATAGTTATCTCCTTCTGCATCCATTGAATCTCGTCCTTCTTCTCTGGCATCTGGAGTTTCACTGCTTTCTCGAGGCTCCCCTGGACTGTTTGGTTGCTCAAAACGACGGCGTAAAATCTCTTGACTCTCTTCCTGTTCTCGACTGAGCCTTCGTTGTAACTCATCTAGCTCCTTATACAATGTTTCTCTTTCTTCATCGCTGTCTGGTTGAAATTGGGTGAAATCCGGATCTTGCGGGCGAATACGTGTAGCTTCTCGCACTAACGAGTCACGAAATAATTCTTCAGCTAATTCTGAGATTAACTCATCATCAGAGATTTGCCGTGATGAATACGGAATATCCACGCTTACTCTCGGGCCTCGTTGCGGTGCTAGTACCACAGCCATCACACTACAGAGTGCAATGATCAAATACTTGCGCAGCGGCTGCCATTGGATCGTAAAGGGGTTTCGTTTATCCTCCCGTTCAAGCTCTGCGAGAACCTGTTTTATGAGTAAAGGATAAAACGGATTGGTTTTCTCCTCGTCCATTAGTTGGCAAACGGTCATCAACTTGGCCTCTAACCCTAAAGCCCTATCCGCTTGGGCTATTACTCGGCGCCGAGCAATAGGCCAAAGTAATCCCACTGCACCACTGAGAACAGGTACCAACACGATAAAAGTGATGACACCCCGCCAGTTAACCTCCATCAAAAGCCACTTCTGACTCGCTAAGCAGAGTGCAAACAGTAAGCAACTCACCATTAGACCCCACAGGCAAAAAGTAATTCCTTGGATTGTTTGCCCTCTACGTTGATAATCCTCTACGATTTTAATCAGTTCTTGATCACGGCTCATTTTTATCACCACCAGTCCTAACGAAATACCAATCCAAAAAAATCAAGAATTAAGTCTAATAGTAATACCATGCTTATACCTACTAGGATCCAAAGAGTCATTTGCGTGATAATCAGTGCGCCTATAAGAATGACTGCCACTATTCCACTTACCAGCCAAGCAAAACGTCCAACAGTTTCGCCAATCGATAACTGAATCCAGCCGGTTGTCACAGCAATAACAAGAACCCTCATAATAACTGTTCCCAACATAGTGTATGACAAACCATCAACAAAGACAACTAAGAGACCAAGGGGAATCGTATTCATAATGAGTACCAAATTAAGCACAACAATAGAAAGAGCTTTAGCCATCACAATTTCGCTCATAGAGAAATGACCATACTGCTTCCACTCCCGTACTGAGTAACGGTCCGCAAAACTAAACATTCCTTCAATAAGGTGCAGGTTAATCAGAATCAATCCACTACTGAGAGCATACCCGTATCCTACTCCCACCAAAGGTCGCTCAAAACCACGAATCAATCCATCGGGCCACATCAAGAGTAAGATGAAACCAACACCGCCAACGAGTAGAAGATTCCACACCCAAAAGAATCGACTGTGTAGGTGTGCATAGAGATCACTAACAAATACAATAAGGAATCGTTCAATTAACACCAGCCTCATTCCTTCAACATTAAACTGATAGGGGTAAGTAAGAATCCGTAAAACTCTCGACTACCTGCACCAGAGAGTTGCACAATCTGCTGAAATCCATTTCCTTGAAGTACACTCATAAGCCAAAGTTCATCTCCATAATTATTCGCTGCGAGTTCTTTTAATACCGTTTCCTCAAGCAGTTGTCTTAACACATCCGGTGAATTACGATTTACAAGGAGGCTCTCTATCTTTGGTAATGCAGCGTTTAAGCTAGAGTGACCGAATCGATTACGTTCCATAATAAAAAATTGCTCCTGATAGGGTAAAACAGGACCAAGAACATACCACTTACCTTCATAATGTAGATAGTTTTGATCAACAGAAAACTCGGATTGATTTGTAATCTTTAAGCGTAATAATTCGCCAGACTGCGCCACATCGATAAAGATCGGCAATTCAGCTACATAATGAGTCCGAAAACCAGCAACTCCCCACTCGGTCTCCGTATGTAACGGTATACTCACTGATTCGGGTCTTACAATCGTTGTTAACAGATTAAACAACGAATCTGCATTCGGAGCCAGAGTTGTAATACTACCTTGGGTCCGGCGTAACGTTACCTCTGGATCTCCAACACCAGTAACTATTAACGTATGATAACCCTCCACTATGGCACGATTGCTTAGAGGGTGCTTTTGAATAAATGCCACATCCATCATTAACCGATTTACACTCCGTTGCGTATCATTAAACACCAGTAGCAATGCCAAGAAAGAAACTCCATTAATAACGAGTAAACCAAAGACAAGCAATAAGACATTACGTTTGCGAACCTGGATACTATAAAACAAACCTATCAGTGCACAACTAAGCAGGATAATCATTATTATCAAAAAATAACGGGACGGTCCATGCCATACTCCACTTGCTAATATTTTTGCGGTGAGACCATCCATAGAAACTGTAGCCGTCCTAGGCCACCTTTTCTGAGCGATCAATTCACCAAATAACCAGTGGCGCTGCTGATCGATGCGGAGCTGTGGAGCCTCAAGATCAAAGGCCAAAAAGTAAACATCACCATGTCCAATATGATTATGAATCACTAAGGGATGCTGTTCATATGCTAGCCAAATATGTGCCTCTTCTACCTGCGTCTGCCAGATTTCTAGTTGATTCACACTGTTTAGAAGCGGGTGTGTTAGGTTCTCAGATTCACTGAATGTGAGCGTTTGCTTGAGGCGGACTTCCATGGGAAATAGTCGACGAAACAATGGAGAACTGATCGATTGATACCCGCCTGAACCCGACCAAATAAGTGACTTCCCAGGTACTAACCAATTTAAGATAGCATCGACATGAGCACTACTCAGTGCATGTAAATCGGCATCATGCATAATAATGGTATCGATCGTTTGATAACCTAACCACTCCACAGGCAGATACCGAGGCTGTGAATAAAAAACTTGTGTTGGTAATTCATTTTGCCGCAGAAACTCAAATCCTGTTCCGTGATCACTAATAACTAATACCTGATTTGCTAATTGACCCTTATGATCTAGTTGTATTTGGTTCTCCCAATGCACAATATCGTTAGCTTCTACTCGAATCTGATAAGGCGATCCGCTATACCATACCACTGCTCTATATTGCCGTTTGGAAAAGGCTGGTATGGACAGTGGAATGCGATATTCCTCCTGCCTTTGCTGCGATCTGAGTATATTATAATGTGTTGTAGACAGCACGATTTCTCCTTGAAAGGGCAATTCTTCGCTACTAATTTCCATCCAAACTGGTATCCAACCGACACTTGCTTGGTTATGATCAAAGCCCATTTGTACATCAAGAGTTAATGCGTGAGTAACAAAAGAAATAAAGCACAACAGCATCAAAGAGATTGCTAAAATACGTGCCGTTTTTTGCATAGATACCACTCCTGTGCTGACATTACGGTTGCGCATCAATTTCGACAGTAATAGTGCTGCGATATCCGTCGCGCAGTATAATGATAAATACCGTTTCACCCACATCCATCTGACCTACCATGCTTGTAACTTCCTGCGGGCTCAGTATGCTGTGGCGATTGATTTCCACAATGATATCGCCGACTTTCATCCCCCCTATCTCTGCAGGGCTGCGCCGCATCACGCTTGTAACTAACGCTCCGCGAGTATGCGTCAACCCATACTCCGATGCAATCGTAGGTGTGATAGCTGCAACATCAACTCCAAGTCTCGGACGCAACACACGACCATAAGTAAGTAAGGATTCCATAATCGCTACTGCCCGATTTATCGGGATAGCAAAACCGATTCCTTGCGCGAAGGGAATAATTGCGGTATTAATCCCGATTACTTCCCCGGCTAAATTCACTAAGGGACCACCACTATTGCCTGGGTTAATGGCTGTGTCTGTCTGTAAGAAATCCTCATACACAGTGCCACCTGCTTCCATGGTTCTGTGCTTGGCACTGATAATCCCAGCTGTGACTGTGAGTTGGGTACCTAGATGCATGGCATACGGACTACCAAGAGCAATGACCCATTCACCGACCCGGATATTGTTCGAATCACCTAAATGGACAGTCGGCAGTGTATGTAAGTAAGGGTTTTCTGTTAGTTTTAGAATAGCAATATCGCTCTTAGCATCACCACCCACAAATAGTACATCGGGAATAGTCGTACCATCAGCGAGCGTCACCGTTATTTTCTTTGCTTGCTGTACCACATGGTTATTGGTTAAGATATAACCCGCTTCACTAACGATAAACCCAGATCCAGTTGCAGTTCGGCTCTGACGACCACTTGGTTCCATTTCCACATGAATATTAACAATGGCTAAAGAAACTACATCCACAACATCGGCAATGGCATATCGACTTGTAGTGTTTAATTCTGCAAAAGCGCTACTTAACTGTACTCCCGTCATCAGAAAAATTACTAGGATTAGGATCCACCATTTCGATTTCGGGTTTTGTAACCGCATCTCGGATAACCCTCCTTAATAAGAAGTATACTACACAATGATTTACTCTTCAACCTTCTATATTGGAGCAAATTGAACTGAATGAAAAAACCTAGGAAATCTCCTAGATTTAATTTCTGAGGCTGTGAATAGGAGCCGGGATCCGCCCACCGCGTTTGATAAAATCCACACTTGAAAACTTACTCACGCTAAGAATGGGTGAACTGCCCAACAAACCGCCAAATTCAACCCAATCACCCACTATCTTATTGGGAACAGGAATAATCCGAACTGCGGTTGTTTTGTTATTTATCATACCAATCGCAGCTTCATCAGCGATGATGGCAGCTAATGTCTCTGCTGGTGTATCTCCAGGAACTGCTATCATATCAAGTCCTACTGAACAGACGCAAGACATTGCCTCCAGCTTCTCAATATTGAGCGATCCTGTTTGAATCGCCTCAATCATACCTTCATCCTCACTGATAGGAATGAAAGCTCCACTGAGACCGCCTACATGAGAAGATGCCATGGTACCACCTTTTTTGACCGCATCATTTAGGAGCGCCAAGGCTGCTGTCGTTCCTGGTGCTCCGCAACTCGCAATTCCCATCTCCTCAATAATTCGAGCTACACTATCACCAACAGCGGGTGTGGGTGCGAGCGATAAATCAATGATCCCAAAGGGCACGTTTAATCGCCTAGAAGCTTCTCGAGCCACTAACTGACCGACACGAGTTATCTTAAAGGCTGTTTTTTTCACCGTCTCCGCTAACACATCAAAACTCTCACCCCGCACGGTTTCTAACGCTGCTTTCACTGTTCCCGGTCCACTGATCCCCACATTGATCACGCACTCCGGCTCGCCGATTCCGTGAAACGCGCCAGCCATAAAAGGATTGTCTTCAGGAACGTTCGCAAATACCACCAGTTTTGCACAGCCTAGACCATCACTATCCGCTGTCAATTCAGCGGTTTTTTTTATGATCTCTCCAAGCTGAGCAACGGCATCCATATTGATTCCTGCCTTCGTCGTTGCCACGTTCACAGACGAACACACTCGTTCGGTGACAAATAGCGCCTCGGGAATTGCCTTTAACAATCGATGATCCCCGTTGGTAAACCCTTTATGCACTAGAGCAGAGAACCCGCCGATGAAGTTAACGCCCACCTCTTTAGCAGCTTCATCAAGAGTTCGGGCAAAGGCTACATAGTCTTCATCCTCACTAGACTCTGCAATCATGGATATGGGAGTCACCGAAATCCGCTTATTAATTATGGGGATCCCATATTCGCGTTCAATCTGTTCACCCACTTGCACTAAATCCTTAGCATAGCGTGTAATCTTATCATACATTTTTTTGCGAGCTATCTCTCCATTACCATGACAGCAATCACGGAGTGAAATTCCCATTGTAATGGTGCGTATATCTAGTTTTTCTTTTTCGATCATCCGAAAGGTTTCTAACACTTCATAGGATTGTAACATAGATAACTCCTCCAACGCTAAATTCGGTGCATGGACTTAAAAATGTCTTCATGTTGAATCTTGATCGAAACCCCCAAGGATTCCCCTTCAAGAGTTAAGCTATCACGCAGTTCATCTAGGGATAATTTAATATCTGCTAAATCCACGAGCATCATCATGGTAAAATACTCCTGTAAAATAGTTTGACTAATATCTAAAATGTTTGCATCTGCTTCAGCTAACACTGTACTCACCCGGGCAATAATCCCAGTTCTATCCTGACCAATCACAGTTATAATTGCTTTCATTGCATAACGCTCCTTGATTTTTTTACGATTATATCACACTTTTCCTCAAAGAAATATAGAAATCTGCAAACTTAACAAAAATACTGCCTGAACATAACCCAGACAGTATTTACGCACTACTTGTACTCCAATAATTCAATCTCATAATTATCTGGATCTGTGATAAAGGCCATCTTTTTCCCAGCAGAAATGACCTCTCGCCAATTTTCTGGCCAAATATCCAATCCCTTTTTTTCGAGTTCATCACAACAAGCAAATAAATCTGGCACACTGATGGCAAAGTGCAGTAAATCTTCCTGGACGCTGAGTTCATAATTAGCAGACCAAGTAAACTCGATGGTATGCTCATTTCCTGGAAGCTCTAAATGGCAAATCTGATTACCAGCCGGTGATTTATCGGAACGACTCTTCACCCTAAACCCTAAGTTATCACTGTACCAAGCAATGGATTTGTCTAAGTCACTCACACGAACTCGCGTATGTAATAATTTGTACATACTCTCTCTCCTTTGAAAACCTTTTTTCTTATTACTTCATCTTATTACTTCATGATTGTAAGGATGAATACCTTTTATTGCTGGAAAATAATCAAAAGAAGACCAAGCAGCGAGCGCCTAGTCTTCTTATTCCACATGCACTTAAGGCCGATTATTTGTACGTTTCTTAGTCAATCCACCCTTGCACAACATCCTCATTATCAAGTACCCATTGGCGAGCCAACTCTAACTCACTACCACTACCTTCACGCACTATATTCATCATTTCGTGTAATTGTGCTTGTGTCAGTTTATAACGAGCCATAAAACTACTTACTGCTGGATCAAAGTCCGCAAAGAATCCTTTACGTAAAACTGTCTGGATATTCTCAGAACCTCCATAGACATTATGAGGATCCTCTAAGAATTTGAGATCCCACACATCAAACTTCCAATGAGGAACCCAGCCTGTGACAACAATCCATTCATCATTTCTTATGGCTTGACCTAGCTGAATAACCATTGCTGCGTCACTTGAATCCATAACATTAAAATTTAAACCATAGATATCCAGAGCCGCATCTGTTGCAGCCATAAGTCCTGCACCAGGATCAATACCGTAGATCATATTCCTAAACTTTCTACTGTTATCGTTTAGCTCTGTAATACTATCAATGTCAACATACTGGGGTACAACCAAACCAATTTTTCCGCCTTCAAAGTTTGCTCCTACATTAATGAGATCCTTACCGTATTCTTCCCAGTAGAATCCGTGAGTAACAGGTAACCATGCAGCTAAAAATGCATCAAGATCACCTTGTGATAATCCCGCCCATAGTATTCCAACATCCACCGACATTAGTTCAACCTCTAGATCAAAGTATTCCTCTAACACTGCTGCTGCAATGTGAGTTTGGCTAATCGCACAATCCCATTCCACATAGCCAAGTGTTATATCTGCAGCTGCAACTCCTGCAGGTATTGCTAACAACAGTACCAAAGCAAAAACGAAAATCGACCTCTTTTTTTGTAACAACTAAATCGCTCCTTAAAATTCTTGTTTTTTCTTTCCTAATCCCTGGGTAATTCGATCTAAAAAGATAGCTAGAATTACCACCGCTAAGCCACTTTCAAAACCTAGGCCTATATTGACTCTCTGTACTCCTCTGAGTACCATTGAACCGAGTCCACCAGCTCCAATCATGGCTGCAATTACCACCATCGAAAGTGCAAGCATAATAGACTGGTTCACCCCCGCCATAATCGTAGTTAATGCATGTGGAAGTTCAACTTTAACTAGCAATTGGTATGGAGTACAACCAAAAGCATGACCGGCCTCAACTAAGTCATTTGGAACTTGCTTTATACCTAACGATGTGAGTCTAATCATCGGGGGCATTGAAAAAATAATTGTTGCCATTACGCCTGGAACTCGTCCTAAAGAAAAAAACATAACGGCTGGTATTAAGTAGACAAAAGCAGGCATTGTCTGCATTAAATCAAGAACAGGACGCACACTATTATCAAGTCCTTTATGTTTTGCAATAATAATTCCTAAAGGTAAACCAACCAGTAAAGTAATAATTTCGGCTGTCAAAACCAAGGATAAGGTCTGCATAGCTGGTTGCCACAAACCAATATTATTGACCAATAAGAACCCAATAATCGCAAATAGAGCTACTCCCTTGCCTGCCAATTTCCAGGCAATTAGTGCTGTAATCACCACAAAAACAATGAATGGAATGCCTAGCAATACGCTTTCTATGCCCATGACAGTCGCGTACACAACATCATTAATCCAATCAAATACAAAACCAACATGCTCTTGGAGTCCATCTACTAAGCTGTCAACATGTTGCCCAATAGGAATACGAAATCCATCCATTAAATGACCCCCCTTCGAGCTAAAGCAGCCAGCATGTGACTGCGGGCGATAACGCCAACTAGCTTCTGATCTTCGTCTACCACAGCCAAAGGAAAGGCGGTATCACTAGACATCTCTAATAATGAACGAAGAGGTGTACTCAGGAGAGTTTGAGAAACTTCATGTACAGGTATATCTTTAATCGATAAACCTTCTTTCTTGGCTCGAACTAAGTCTTCTGGATGTAATCCACCAACCACTCGATGCGTACCGTCGACCACAAGAATACTCGATAACCCATGTTTATCAATTTTGCGCAGTATTACATTGACACCGTCTTTTTCCAACAGCGCAACGGCTAATGGTTTGTGCATCACACTCTCGGCAATCAGAATCTTACTCCGATCCACGTCTTCTGTAAACTTAACCACATACTCATCTTCCGGATTATTGAGAATCTCTTCCGCTGTGCCGAGTTGTACAACCCAACCGTCTTTCATAATCGCAATCCGATCGCCTAGACTCAGTGCTTCATCTAGATCATGGGTAATGAAGATAATGGTTTTATTCATTTTCTCTTGTAAACGTAACAACTCTTCTTGCATCTCTTTGCGGATTAACGGATCTAGCGCACTAAACGGTTCATCCATTAACAATATGTCTGGATCAAGAGCCAAGGCACGTGCTAAACCGACCCTTTGTTGCATACCACCCGATAACTCACTTGGATATTGGTTTTCCCAGCCATCTAAACCTACTAGTTCAATTGTCTCTTGTGCGATTTTCTGCCTTGCATCCTTCTCTACTCCTCGAATCTCAAGACCAAATGCAACATTATCCAAAATGGTTCGATTGGGGTACAAGGCAAAATTTTGAAACACCATGCCAATTTTCGTCCGCCGAAACTCTCGCAATGCAGGACGAGTCATTGCTGTAATATCCTCACCATCAATGACAATCTTACCCGCTGTAGGCTCATGTAAGCGATTTAAACAGCGTAGCAGCGTGGATTTACCACTACCAGACAGACCCATTACCACAAAAATCTCTCCTGCATCCACATGAAAGCTGACATCCGCTACACCAATGGTTAGTTTTGCAGAACTCAATATTTCATCCTTTGCCACACCTTGCTGCAGAAGCTCAACACCGCGACTTGGATTTTTACCGAATATTTTGACTAAATTTTCCACTACTACTTTATGATCCATATAGTATCCTCCAAACAATCTACTTTTCTGCCACACCTAACATCATATCACACTGGTATTTAAATCACAAACTGCAAGACTCAATTTGACTGCAATTCTCATACACTCAGCTAGATTGTACGAAAATTAACGTACAGCAGTGGCGGATCGCTAGATGATGCTCGTTTATCATAGCAAAGACAGTTGCAGATCTTGCTATGTTCTGCTAAACTATGAATCGTGGGAGAGTAGATGGCACGCGTGTTAGTGCTTAAGGATGGGACGTTGCCTTAAGACGAAGTGCTTTGTTTATCGAGCTGCGGTGTGTCCATCGCGTCCGCTGGCACCAAAGAGTCCTTTTCTCTTTGGTTACAGGCATCTGCCCTAACCATAGAGAAAGGAGGTGTAAACGTGAAAAAATATACAACTAGAGAGCTGGTTTATCTGGCTTCTTTGGTTTCACTAAGTGTCGTTTTAACCCGCGTGTTAAGCTTACGAATTGCTATCGGTAGTGTAGATGCAATTCGCATTGGGTTTGGGGCGCTGCCGCTAATACTAGCTGGTATTACCTTAGGACCAGTAGCAGGAGGGATTGTTGGTGCAATTGCTGATGTTGTCGGGTATGTGATAAATCCAATGGGCGCGTATATGCCCCATTTTACACTGACATCTGCTCTTACCGGATTACTGCCAGGCTTTGTAGTTTTCTACATGCTTCGTGGCAATCAAACGTACTGGGCATTAATCTGCGCCATCACTTTTGGTCAGCTTATATCATCGATCATCCTCGTACCATACTTTTTGCAAAGCTTGTTTGGTATACCAATCCAAGCCACACTCCTACCAAGAATTGTGGCCCAGGTGATCCAAGTTCCTATCTATGCGTGTCTATTACGAACGCTGTTAAGCTACTCACCGATGAGGATTACACGAGCAACAAAGCCAGTGTCGTAATTTTAGCCAACCAAAACCGACCGAAAGATAATGGGCGGTTTTGGTTTACTATAGTCTAAAAGTGTGCAACCTTGACCCCAAAGCGATAAAAGTGGTATAATTACCTTGAAAGAGGAGGGACTCTATTGAATGATCTAACAAGTAAAAAAGGGTTTATTTGTGACATGGATGGTGTAATATATCATGGAAACCATGTTCTTCCTGGTGCATTAGCTTTTGTCAATTGGCTTAAGCAAGAGGATAAGGGATTCATTTTCTTAACGAATAGTAGTGAACGCTCACCTAAAGAATTGCAACAGAAGCTTAACCGCTTAGGTATCGAGGTGGACGAAAGCCATTTTCACACCAGTGCGTTAGCAACAGCCAGCTTCTTAGCGAGCCAGTGTCCCAATGGTAGCGTCTATGTAATTGGTGAAACAGGATTAACCAAAGCACTCTACGATGCAGGATTCTCCATGAATGATGTGAACCCAGATTACGTCGTAGTAGGCGAAACCCGCTCATATAGTTTCGAAAAAATTGAACGTGCTGTGCGGTTAGTACTAGACGGCGCCAAATTAATCGGAACGAACCCAGACCTAACAGGTCCAACTGAAGGCGGTATTGTCCCAGCAACGAAGGCCTTAATCGCGCCCATTGAATTGGCTACACGCCGTCTGGCCTATTTTATTGGTAAGCCAAATCCACTCATGATGCGACACGCAGTTAAAAAGCTCGGGACAAAAACCGAGGAAACTGCCATTATAGGTGATCGGATGGATACAGATATCATTGCTGGTATTGAGTCTGAACTTGATACCGTTTTAGTCTTAAGCGGTGTCAGCTCTAGAGAGACGGTCAAACGCTTTCCCTATCAACCCCATTACATACTTGATGGCGTTGGCAATATTGTACCCAAGACATAAAATGTATCGTTTACTACAGAAAAACAGCTGTATTGCCTCGGCAACACTGCTGTTTTTCGTAAATCACACCGATAAAGTAACGAAATGATTTTAAGGAGGAGCAAATTATGCTGACGACAAAACACAAAGCAGCTCCTTGGTTTTTCATCCTTAGTTTATTGTTCATTATCTGTATCCTTACACCAGCGTTCGCCATTACCACATCGGAACTGTCCACAGGGTATTTTACCAACCCCACCAAAGTAGCACTCGCACCACCGCGAGTCAAATGGACGGTAAATCTTAATGCCCAAGTCTATGCATATCATCCGTTGAATCTTCATACTTTCTTGGTGGCCACTAACAAGGGATTAGCGAGTATCCCATACGATACTGGGGTCATAGCATGGGTAATGCAACCCCGGGCAGCCACTAGTCTAATTACAGCTGGTGCATTAGTCGATGATATCTGGCTCTATCAAACGGCAAACGGAAATGCCATACAACGTCAGGTAGTCTTGGAAAACCGCTTGTTGAAACGCAACCATATAGCAACGCGGCTAAATTGGGAGATCAGCTCTCCAGGGCAACTTATCAGCAACACAAACAGATCAGACGCCGAAACCCAGATACATCTATACCAAAATTTTAGCAATCTGCTGATAGCTGTCGATAAAAGCGGGCAATTACGCTGGACATATCCAGCAAACACTAAAGTTAAACACACCCACCGTTTGCCTAATTACATACTCTTTGGTGAGCAAAATCGGTGGGTTATTCTAGATAGTGTGAGCGGTCAACGTATTACCCACAGCACCCTGTCTGGAACACCTGTAGCTACTCCCTACGAAAGTAACCAGTCTGTCTATATAATGGAACAAGATAGAACCAATGTATTTTTATCACGCTGGAGTTTAGAGGGGCAACTTTGGTGGCGCAAAAACATAGATGGACATAGTATCGTAAACGTCGGTTACATAACGGCAACAGAAAACGAACTTGTTTTAGCGTATAACACGAGTATTAATCAATCGAAGGTCATGGGTTTCCACAAAAAAACTGGAGATATTTTATGGACACACCAGTTTTTAGAACCGATCTCAACCCAACCACTCCCCTTAGCATCCATGGTATACCTCGGTTATTATGGTTATGTACGCGGAATTGAGTCCAGCACTGGTTCGCTACTATGGGAAACAGATTTTCCTGGCATCGTCCATAGTCTCAATCATCAGAGTAATCTGGAGGCACTAGTGGTTATAAGTGACCAAGGAATCGTACACAGCATTGGACCTATTTCTCCGTAAGCAAAAAGGCTCGAATACAACCAATCAGGAAATCGCTTATTTATTTTTTTGCTCTAACCTGTAAATAAAAGCAAGAATTTGGGCAACGGCTACAAATAACTCCTCAGGTATTTCTTGATTAAGCTCGACATTTATAAGGTTATCAATAATTTGCGAATCCTGCATCACAGGGATATCATGTTCGAGGGCAAGGGATTGTATTCTCTCTGCGAGCAATCCTTGGCCTTTGGCTAGTACTCTTGGAGCTTGATCCTCTGCCCGATCATATCCGAGTGCGACGGCCTTTGCTGTTTTTCTTACCACTAACTACACCATCCTTTCATACCTGCAAATCAATGGATGTCTTGGGTTTGGGGTAAACATGATCCACAATACTCCGACGCAGTGGTTTAATTCCTAAGTACGTATCCACTTCCGTAATACTGTATCCAGAGTCTGTCAGTATCTGCAAGAGCTGAGAACTGTGCTTTTTAAACGCATTTCGGCATTTGTCTTCTGCAAACCCAATCTGCATGGTCAAGTTCATCTGCTGCATTCCAAGATGCAGTAACATACTACCAAGATATTCCGTTGTCACAGCGAGATGCACATGGAAGAGAACTCCTTGTTTAGTAGCTGCTGACTTTTGTTCCTCTTCATCAGGGTGAATCAGCAATTCTACCAATCGTAGCTGTTCTTCAACAAAGAGCGGTATCTGCACATAAAATCCATTGGTCCCACTATCCTGCAGTGCTACATTTACCAAGCGCTCGCCAGTTAATTCCGACACCAGCGAAGTTAACTGTTTGGTCAAAGTAATGAGGGTTCGACCTACGTCTGGGACGTTTGGGACCTCCAAATCCTTAACTGTCAACACGTGTTCCGATAGTTTTTCCGATGCTTTATCCGACAAGTGTTCCGGCCCATGTTCCGACAGTTGTTCCAACAGCTGTTCCTCAGAAACGGAAGGAGGAGACTGCGAAATCTCCTCTAAAACAGCAATAATATCAGGAATATAAGCTGCATTTGCTTGCCTAGCTGTGACAAACTCAAATAAGGAGTTCTCATCTTGGACAAGTTTGCCTAAACTAGACCACACAATCCCCTCAAACAAGGAATAAAGCCGTGCTTCTAGCTTGGTAGAAACAGTCGGCCTCTCACTAATTAGATCGGAAAAATTACGAGTTTCTGCTCTATCCAAGAATCCATTCCACCACTCAACCGTTCCTTTTGTCAAAGGCACTTGGGCTTTAAGCAGAAGTGCCAAACCATTTAGTTGATCTAAAAATGTGGAATCTTGCATAGCTGGTAAGAACTGCCACAGCTTATTGCCTACATTCGTTGTAATCGGGATGTTTAGTCGGGCTAATCCATGAATAATTGCATTTTCCTTAACAGACATACTCGTACGTTCATCCTGGTTAGATACAATCGAGAGAATGATTTGGCTCCCCGTTTTCTGAATCTGCACACTTAATTGCATGCCTTCCTGTAATGGAATCTTAGATTGCGCACTAAATAATTGACCTTGCCAACTTAACATCGCCTTACCATCCGCAATTTTTTGCACCATAACCTGGAGAATAGAACCCTCGTCGAGCTGAGACCAGAAATCTCCTGATGGCGTGGTGAGTTCCGGCAAAGCTTTTGTGGTGTGGAACAAACGGGAAATCAAATTGTCCATCATTCACTCACTCCATAAACAATTTTACGCTGACAAACCATTTAGTTTCTAAATTTTAGCACTGAGCCTAACGACTCCGTAACCTGATCGATATTGCGCTTAATGCGGGGTATCGTCAGCCATTTTCTCCGATAGCGGTCAAAAAACGACTTAACCACTGTGGGTTCCACCACGTGAGCAACGTGAGATAACTCGGCTTGATTCGACCATACTAGTACAGAATCATTTTCAGTAATCCACAAGGAATACGTATCGAGCTGCGGTGCTAAACCGAGTCTAAACTCACTCGATGTTCTTAGTATCTCAATCATGTGATATACGTGATCTACTCTGTGATCCTGACTAATCTCTATTGGCTTCCCTACAAGCAGTGATAAATAGTGACAAAAGAATACTTGCTCGGAGATATATTGAATGAATCCTTCTTCAGGAATTGCAAGGTACGTTGCATTTGTTAGACTAGCATTTGTGTTATGCTGGTGAAACCGTTTATAACAGCCCACAATCTGTTCAAAAACTGCATTGTCTACGTTGTTCGCGCGCAAGACATCACAGAAAAGCTCTAGAGGCATGGTAAGGAATAAAGGATAATAGCAAGATATTAGTTGGTCACCTTTAACAGGCAGTGCACTCAATTTATCGTCTATAAGTGGTAGAAATCGTTCAGGCGGACAGATTTGAATGAGCTGTTTACACTGGCTTTGCATTCCATAAAACACGGATGTGTATTGTGACAACGAGAGAGGATCCCTAACTAAACTTGTACATATCGCCTCTTCGGCATCTGCTGAGGTGATTCCTGTTAAAGCCATAGCTTGGTTCGCCACAAAAATTGTTTGTAAGCTAGTTGGATCTACATACATAGGTAAGAACCATGACTCGATCTGTCCTGTTAAATGCAATGGGATCCAGTAATCCAATATAGAATCAATACAAGTGGGATTTCGATCAACCCAATGAATGATTTTGATATGATGTCCGCGCTTCAAGATTTGCATTAATAAGTGCTGCCATTTTCTAAGAAAGTCATGATCTTCCGTTAACCAATTCATCGATTCTTGACTGACTAGCAGTAACTGAACTTTTCGATTGATGGAGAGCACTTCGTTGAGAAAAAATAATACCGCACTCCGTTTTCCTTCATTTCCTTGCCAGATCCGGATACTAGCCTCATAGGATCCGTCTGGTTGGCGAGAGATAACCTCTTTTTTACTGTCAGCATAACTAAGAAAAACCGAATCCGTCAACCAGCGTCCCAAGCACTTTACCTTGTCTTCTAGGCTCTTAGTGGTAATTTCAGGTTCAATTTGCTTTAACAGATCAGCAATGATATGAACACCTTGCTGATCTTCACTCGCTAAAAGAAACTCAGCTATTAAGTTCACGTGTTCTGAGCCTAACGTCAGAGTGCGCCGCTTGTTCTTCCATTTGCTAACCAAAGTGTTATCTACATGAATAGCAGCAGCCAGTTCCTGCCCCGAAACCTGCAAGGTATCCATTATTAAGCCTAAACGTGACTGATTATGCAACCGCTCTAGTTTGTTCATCAGACTTCATCGGACTCCTCCCGTTGCTATAGTTTCCACCATATTAAGTATAAGTCTGCACTGCTAGATATGACAAGAGCTTCTTACCCGCCGTTTACTTCGTTTCAGCGATCAAACGTAGGACAACTCTCTATATCTGCTTATCGCTTAGGGTTTCTCATGTTTTCATTGATGTATACTGGTATTTTTAGCGTCTGTAGTGTTTCAGTGTTCCATCCCTTGCATACCTTACACCATGAGCTTTATTAGTAAATACAGATAAGGAGTAGACATATATGTGTGGAATTACAGGATGGATCGATTGGCAAGCAGATTTATCAGAACAAAATCATGTGGTGAAACGAATGACCGCTACCCTTCATTTGCGTGGTCCAGACGATACTAGTACATGGTGTAGTAAGCATATAGGCCTTGGCCATACTCGGTTGGTGGTAGTGGATCCAGTCGGCGGTAAACAACCAATGGTTCGTTTTAGAGAAGCAACCGAGGATGAAGTGGTGTTAGTGTATAACGGAGAACTATATAATACGGAAAAACTGCGTAAGGAGCTGCTATTACTCGGTTATCGGTTTCAAGGCCATTCTGACACAGAGGTACTATTAACATCCTATCTACAATGGGGAACGGCGTGTGTTCACAAGCTCAACGGCATATTCGCATTCGCCATCTGGGATAGCAGTAATCAGCAGGCTTTTCTTGCTAGGGATCGTTTAGGGGTAAAACCCCTATTCTATCGGCAGCATAATAGCCAGTTACTCTTTGGCTCCGAGATCAAAGCCCTATTAGCCCACCCGCAAGTGAAAGCGAGGGTTGATGACGAGGGTTTAGCTGAACTCTTTGGCTTAGGACCTGCACGCACACCGGGTCATGGGCTTTTTTACGGCCTCCACGAGTTGCGTCCAGGCCATGCACTCATCTATTCGCGAGAGCGCTTTCAAATTCATCCGTATTGGCAACTAAAGAGTGAGAAACATTGCGATGATCTTGAAACCACACAACATCGAGTTCGTGATTTAGTCCACAATGCCATCACGCGCCAACTAGTAGCTGATGTACCTGTATGCACATTCTTATCCGGAGGCTTAGATTCAAGCGCTATTACTGCTATAGCGGCTAAAAGCTTGCGCCAACAAGGACGGGGCCCACTGCATACTTACTCCATTGACTATCAAGACAATGAGCAGTACTTTCAAGCAGACTCCTATCAACCAAACTCCGATAGCCATTGGATTGACATCATGTCACAAGCAGCACGGTCTATCCATCATAGCTTCGTCATTCCAACAAAGGATTTGGTAGCGTACCTTAAAATGGCCGTTATCGTTAGAGATCAACCAGGTATGGCAGATATTGACTCCTCCCTCCTCTGGTTTTGTCAACAAGTAAAAAAGGAAGCCACCGTCGCTTTGTCTGGCGAATGTGCTGACGAAATATTTGGGGGATATCCATGGTTTCATAATCCAGACCAAACAGGGTCTGATCACTTTCCTTGGATGCAATCGACTTCCGCTCGAGAAGATCTCCTACAGCCCAAGTGGCAGAAGAAGCTCAATATCAAACAGTATGTAACACAACGCTATTTACAGACGCTTAAGGAAGTCCCTCACCTGACTGGCGAGAGTGCATCAGAAGCGAAACGAAGAGAACTATTCTATTTAAATATAGTTTGGTTCATGACCACGCTGCTTGATCGCAAGGATCGCATGAGTATGGGAGCGAGCCTCGAAGTACGTGTTCCATTCGCTGATCATCACCTTGTAGAATACGTTTGGAATATCCCATGGGAGTTTAAAGCGATTGATGCCCGAGAGAAAGGCATATTACGACGAGCACTTACAGGCATTTTACCGTCTGAAATTCTCAATCGCAAGAAGAGCCCCTACCCAAAAACTCATAATCCCATTTACACAAAAGCTGTTAGGGATTGGTTATCAGAAATTATTGCCACTCCTCATGCTCCACTGTTAGAGCTTGTGTCCAAAGAAAAGCTAATACAGCTAATTGAGACGGACGGGCAAAGTTTCAACAGACCCTGGTTTGGCCAACTAATGACTGGACCGCAACTCATGGCCTACCTTGCCCAAGTCAATACTTGGTTTGAACACTACAACATTCAAGTGCACTAAAGAAATAGACCTCAGTGCTACTAGGGCGCTGCGGTCTATCTCTCTATATCGTCATCTCTAATCTTTATCTCTTGTTAGCTTAATTTCGATACTATTTACTAGTGACAGTAACTCTGCACGATTGGACACTGGATACAGGCTGGTTAATTTATCTCCGAAAAAAGGTTTCTGATAATTACTCTCCTTGCTCTCTTCATTTATTATGGCAGAAGTAGACTTAGGAGTCGCTAACATCCGCTTAATTGTTTGTACATCCAAGTTCTCTTTTATCAATCCTTTAATCGTAAGTAAACGTTGGATATCCTCATCGGTAAAGCGCCTTTGCTTGCCTTCGGTGCGTTGAACTGTAATTAAACCAGTGGACTCATAATAGCGAATTTGTCGAGCTGTTAATCCCGTTCTCTCTTGCACAGTACCAATGGAGTACATCGTCATCTCTCCTCGTAGAATCTGTGTCAGCTTAATAGGTTAATGATAGCAAATTAATCGCTTTTCGTCAACTTGAACTAAATACCATCAGGGCAGAGCGGCAAAAACCTTACATATACATGTATACAAACAAATTGTTTACACAAAATACCCAGTTTATACCTAACGCATACTTGACATAAGCAAGTAGTCGTTGATAGAATAAACGTATCGAAGAAATTGATGTCAGCTTTCATCTATACCCACCTTAAAAGAGGAGTGAGCAGTATGACAAAGTATTCTAAAGAAGATGTATTACGATTAACCCAGGAAGAGGATGTAAAACTTATTCGATTACAGTTCTCCGATATCTTAGGCACAACGAAAAATGTAACGATTGCAGTGGACCAACTACCAAAAGCATTAGATAATGAAATGATGTTTGATGGTTCATCCATTCAAGGGTTTGTTCGCATTCAGGAGTCTGATATGTATCTCTATCCTGACCCCAATACGTTTGTAATTCTACCTTGGCAGAGTAACGGATGTAAAGCTGCTCGACTCATCTGTGATGTTTATCTACCGAATGGCGAACCTTTTCCTGGTTGTCCCCGTGGTGTTTTAAAGAAGGCACTAGCAAAAGCCAAAGATATGGGCTACACCATGTATGTTGGTCCTGAACCAGAATTTTTCTTGTTTAAGACTGACCAACAAGGTAACCCTATCATGGAAACCAATGACACTGGAGGTTATTTTGATCTCTCCCCCCTTGATAAAGGCGAAGAGGCACGAGAAAGCATTGTGTTTGCCCTACAATCCATGGGATTTGAAATCGAGGCATCCCATCACGAAGTGGCTCCTGGACAACACGAAATTGATTTCAAATATGATGATGCCCTCAGCACCGCGGACAACGTAGCTACTTTCCGATTTGTTACTCGAACAATAGCCAAAAACTATGGTCTGCACGCATCGTTTATGCCAAAACCAGTATTTGGTATCAATGGATCTGGTATGCATGTCCACCAGTCTCTCTTTACAGATGGCAAGAATGTATTCTATGATCCAGAAACTGGTGGGCTTAGTGATACAGCCAAACATTATATTGCTGGAATCTTAGAACACGCTAAATGCTTTACAGCGATTACGAACCCGCTAGTTAACTCCTATAAGCGTTTAGTCCCAGGCTACGAAGCAC
Organism: Limnochordia bacterium; assembly: GCA_007116145.1. Classification (GTDB taxonomy): domain Bacteria; phylum Bacillota; class Limnochordia; order Darwinibacteriales; family DTU012; genus CSBR16-88. The sequence goes on from SKJB01000019.1 coordinate 68,562, forward strand.
CTGTCTATATTGCTTGGTCGGGCAAAAATCGAAGTTCTCTAATTCGAATTCCAGCAGCAACAGGTGTGGCTACTCGGGTCGAACTACGTAGTCCTGATCCAGCCACCAATCCCTATTTAGCTTTAGCCGTAATGCTAGAAGCAGGCTTAGATGGAATCCAACGCAAGTTACAACCAGGACCAGAGTGTTCCGATAACATCTTTGAAATGACGGAAGAACAACGAATCCAACAAGGTATTCCTAGTTTACCAGGAAGCTTAGAAGAGGCTCTCAAACTTCTACAGCAGGATCCATTAATTCGCGCAGCCCTCGGTGAGCATGTTTACTCCAACTTCATCAAGGCAAAAACTATTGAGTGGGACCGCTACCGAACCCAAGTGCACACCTGGGAACACGATGAATACCTGTCACTGACTTGATCTCATTAGCATATTAGTCAAAAAAGCTTGGGGTGTCACAGGACACTCCAGGCTTTTTTTGGCTGGAACTTCAAGCTTGAAATACGCTTTGTTTTAGGCTATAGTTAAGAGGGATTAGAGTTTAGGGGGCGGACCCCATGGAGGATGAAATGGTGCTAAATCAATTACAACGAAATATTGTAGAGCAAGCTCAACAAAAGGATGTCCACCTGATTCAGTTACAGTTTACTGATATCTTAGGTACTTTAAAAAATGTCTCGATTACCCTCGACTATTTACCCGAGGTTCTTGCACATGGAATTATGTTTGACGGCTCCTCAATTCAAGGTTTTACGCGCGTCCATGAATCGGACATGTATCTTCATCCTGATCTAAATACCTTTACTATCTTTCCTTGGAAAACAGAAGATGGTGATGGTATCGGTCGTTTTATCTGTGATGTGCATACAGCAGACGGAAAGCCTTTCATGGGTTCTCCTCGTAATATATTGAAGCGTACGATTGCCGAGTGCGCTGATATGGGACTTACAATATTTGCAGGACCGGAACCAGAATTTTTCTTATTTGAAACTGATGAAAAGGGTAATCCCATTAATATTACCCAGGATAAGGGTGGATATTTTGATCTATCACCAGTAGATAAAGGAGAGAATGCTCGCAACAGCATTGTGAAAGCTTTAGAACAAATGGGTTTTCAGATTGAAGCCTCTCATCACGAAGTAGCACCTGGACAGCATGAGATCGATTTTCGCTTTGCCGAAGCCCTGACAGCTGCCGATAATCTTACCACCTTCAAATTCGTAACCAAAGCAGTAGCCAAACAGCATAAGTTACACGCAACCTTTATCCCCAAGCCAATTCAAGGAGAAAATGGTTCAGGATTACATATGCATCTCTCAGCCTTTAAGAATACTATCAATGTTTTTTATGATGAAAACCAACCAAATGACCTCTCGCAAACAGCCCGTTTCTTTATTGCTGGACTACTAAAACATGCAAGAGCAATTACTGCGATTACTAATCCAACAATAAATTCGTATAAACGACTAGTACCCGGGTATGAAGCACCTATTGATGTCACCTGGTCAGCTTCGAATCGTAGCTCATTGATTCGGATACCTTCAGTAAGAGGTCAAGCTACGCGCTTAGAGTACCGCAGCCCCGACCCTACTGCTAACCCGTATTTGACTCTGGCAGTGTTAATGAAAGCCGGTCTAACGGGAATCGAGCACAAGATCGAACCGAACCCCCAAATAAAAGAGATTGCCTATGAGCTAAGCAGCTTACACCGACAGAAACTTGGAATTCAACAATTACCCGACTCCTTAAAAGAAGCTTTAGACGCCTTAGCAGGAGATTCTGTAATTCAAGATGCGATTGGTGATCACATTTACGAGAACTTTATGAAAGCAAAATTAATCGAATGGGGCATTTATCGTAACCAAGTCCATAAATGGGAATTAGATCAATACCTTACATACTTATAATAACTGGTAAATCTTATTAGCAAACCGAAGCAATCGGTTTGCTTTTTCTTTTGTTTGTTAACACCATCTTAACGGTGTATACCGATATATCGGCATAAGATCCTGTATACAGGTATTATGACCGTTTTTCCCTTTATTTCTTCTTATTTCACTAGTATAATAGCATACATAAACAACAGTGCTGAATCCGTTGGGCCCAACGTTTTAAGCAGAACAGCAAGAAAGGAGCATACACATTTGAGAAAAGATTATGATCTGATGATCGATCAGTTAGTGACTTGGATTAAGGAACAGATAACTCGAGCAGATTGTCAGGGTGCGGTAGTAGGACTATCGGGAGGTATTGATTCATCCGTTACTGCCGCTCTATGCAAAAAAGCCTTTCCTGAAACTACCCTTGGGGTGATCATGCCCTGTGAATCGCAACCTCAAGATGGCAAGGATGCTCAGTTTCTCGCTGAACAATTGAACATTGACTATAAAGTGATATTATTAGACCAAACCTATCAAACTTTATTAAAAGCCTTACACAACTCCGAAGCACCTACACATAAATTGGCCTACGCAAATATTAAGCCTAGACTGCGTATGACTACACTATACTTCTATGCGAATCTAACGAACAGCCTAGTAGTAGGAACAGACAATCGGAGCGAACTAAAGATTGGTTATTTTACGAAATATGGCGATGGTGGTATTGACATCACTCCCCTGGGTAATCTCGTGAAGACCGAAGTACAGGAACTAGCTCGTTTGTTAGATATTCCCCAACCCATTAGAGAAAAAAGACCTTCCGCCGGGCTATGGCTTGGTCAAGAGGATGAAGTGGAATTGGGCTTTGGTTACCAAGATCTCGATTACTACATTCTAAACAAGTCAGCAGAACCTGCCATTAAGGAGCGCATTGATTCGCTGGCTAAAAAAAATAATCACAAGCTCAAGTTACCACCAATCCCAGATTTCTAAATCAGGTTTTAAAAAAGGAGTGGCATGACATGAAAAAAGTAGTTCTTATTTTAACACTATGCGTATTGATACCTCTAATTATCAGCACTACGGGATTGGCCCAAGAATTAGAAGAGATTCATACAGCCATTAACACTATCTGGGTCCTCCTCGCAGCATTTCTTGTTTTCTTTATGCAAGCCGGTTTTGCCATGGTAGAAGCGGGTTTCACCAGAGCAAAGAATGCTGGTAATATCGTTATGAAGAACATCATGGATTTTTCCGTTGGATCAATTATTTACTGGGCAGTTGGGTTTGCCCTGATGTTTGGAGCAGGAAATAGCTTTATTGGATATTCGGGATTCTTCTTATCTGACAGCTTCAGCCATCTGGGACTAGATATTCCCATAGCTGCATTTTGGATTTTCCAAGCCGTTTTTGCAGCTACGGCGGCTACTATCGTATCTGGTGCAATGGCAGAACGCACTAACTTTTCTGGTTATCTAGGTTATAGTATTTTTATTACTGGTTTAATCTACCCCATCGTTGGTCACTGGATATGGGGCGGCGGCTGGTTAGAGGAATTAGGCTTTATTGACTTCGCTGGTTCTACCGTTGTTCACTCTGTTGGCGGCTGGGCCGCTCTCGCTGGGGCGATAGTCTTAGGTCCCCGTATTGGCAAATACAACGCAGATGGTTCTGCTAATGCTATTCCTGGACATAACCTATTGATGGCTGCTCTCGGTGTCTTTATTCTCTGGCTTGGTTGGTTTGGATTTAATCCGGGTAGTACTTTATCTGGAATGGATTTAAGCATAGCCATGATTGCAGTTACAACTAACCTATCGGCTGCTGCTGGTGCTACATTGGCGATGATTATTAGTTGGATCAAGTATGGGAAACCAGATGTAAGTATGACGCTAAATGGAGCGCTAGCTGGTCTTGTAGGAATAACAGCAGGTGCAGCCGATGTAAATGCCATTGGCGCTATCGCAATCGGTCTTCTTTCAGGTATTATCGTCGTCTATGCTGTAGAGCTTATCGATAAAATCCATGTCGATGATCCAGTTGGTGCTATTGCAGTACATGGTATATGTGGAGCACTGGGCACACTGTTTGTTGGACTATTCGCCCTTGATGGTGGTCTCTTCTACGGCGGTGGCCTACAACTTCTTCAAATACAAGGAATAGGGGTAGTAGCGGTTGCTCTATGGACATTTACCACAGCCTTTGTGGTATTTAAAGTAATTGATTCTCTGATAGGTTTAAGAGCAAGTTCTGAAGAAGAAATAGAAGGATTGGATATCACAGAACACGGTTCCACCTCCTATCCTGACTTTGTCCCGCTATACGGCAAGAGTTTCAAAATCCATAAGAGTTAGTTTAAGCTGCGAGGAGGCTAAATAGTGAAAAAGATAGAATGCATCATTCGTCCGGCTTGCTTAGAACAATTAGTTGGCACTGTAGAAAAATTAGATTTAGGTGGTATGAACATCACACAAATTGTCGGGTATGGAACACAAAAAGGCGGTGGCGACACCCAGGTGTACCGCGGCATTGAGTACACAGTAAAACTTAAAGAGAAACTAAAAGTAGAAATCGTTGTTAATGACGAGCTCGTCGATGAAGTAATCACTCAAATTATCAATGTTACTCGTACTGATCATGCTGGTGATGGGAAGATCTTTATTTATCCAATTGAAGATGCCATCCGGATACGAACAGGTGAACGTGGTCGAGACGTAATTTAGCGAAATGTATTTACCCCAGGGCTATGTTGAGCTTACACTCTCACTGCTCTGGGGTAAATTTTACTTTTATTTCTTGCAACACCTTGACAGTTCAATACTTTATCCGATATTCTTAGACTATCGAGATCTATGGAGGTGGAATCCAATGCTTAACTTACCACCAATCAACCCACAAAGCTACCAACCACTTAGAGAGCAAGTTTATGAGTTACTGCGTCAAGCGATATTAACTGGGATGCTAAAGCCTGGCGAACAAATAACCGAGGTAAATATTGCTGATCAATTACGAGTCAGCCGAACTCCTACCCGAGAAGCAATTCGCATGCTTGAACAAGAGGGCTTTATTGTGATCATTCCACGAAAAGGTGCATTTGTTACTGGTATCCGCTCAATGAAGGAAATCAATGATATTTTCCAGGTGCGGATTGTATTAGAGGGTTTAGCCGCTTCGTTGGCCGCCCTCAATATCAAACCAGAGCAACTTGAACGGCTAAACCAGCAGACAGAATTAATTAATGCTTGTTTAGCCAACCAAGATATTGCAGGATGTATTGAGATCGATACTGCTTTTCATCGAATTATCTGTGATGCTTCTGGTAATCTTTGTCTCCAAAAGATCCTGGATAGTCTTTTTGAACAGATCACTCGTTTTAGAGGAGCATCCTTAGGAACTGCAGGGCGAATGAAAGAAGCACTAGATGAACATCAAGCTTTAGCGCAAGCCATTGCCGAAAGCGATGCTACCAAAGCGCAGGAGCTAGCAATCGCTCATCTAAACAAAGCAAGAGAATGTATCTTATCTGTTTTTAAGAACCAACAAAAATTTAACGATTAATCGAGGGGGAAATTCATGCAAAAAAATGTCAGCACTGGGGTATTATTAGTAGGTATTGGTTTCATTTTACTGCTCGCTCAGTTTGGTTGGTTAGGGGATCACCTTGTTCTCTACTTTCTTTCCGTAGGATTTTTTGCCGTCTACAAATATTTAGGCGCAGCGAAAACGTATCATAATATTGGCTTTCTGATTCCAGCCACTGTGCTACTAGCTATCGCACTCTTTGTTGATGTTCAACGCTTATTCAATGGTTGGTTATTTGGGGCTGGTTGGTTTTTCCTACTATTAGGGGGAGCATTTCTCACTGTCTACCAAGTTCACACTAAAAATGCAGGTACTGATAAGAGCAGCACGATATGGCCCCTGTATCCAGCAGGAGCATTAGTAGCCTTCGGAATATTTATCGCAATAACTGAGCAACTTGAGACCTGGAAGCGGTTTGGTATAACTAACTATGTCTTTCCAATTGCACTGATCTTGGTTGGACTCTACCTTACCTTTGGCAAAAAAAAGAGTACGTAGAATTGTTTAGTAACCAAACATCCAAAAGAGCTACAAACGTTAGCGTTGTAGCTCTTTTGGATGTTTACTCATTTACTAGCCCCTAAACTATATGTGCGATAAAACCGTTCGCTTGCTCGTTGGATCAAACTCGGTCCCTGCTCCATGGCAGCGGCCAAATCCATCGGTTGATCGACAATCGGCAGTACAAGGCTGATTCCTGTTTCCTGCAAACTCTCAATATTAATACCGATTTTACCAGCAAAACCCAAAGCAACAACCCCATGCTTTTTAGCTAACAGTCCTACACCCACAGGAACTTTACCAAACAACGATTGGGAATCAATACTACCTTCTCCCGAAATCACCAATTGGGCCCCTTGGATTTTCGCCTCTAAATCAGCCACTTGTGCCACTAACGCAAATCCACTTTCTAATTGACAGTTACAAAAGGCCAATAAACCAAAGCCAAACCCACCAGCTGCCCCACTCCCAGGATGATTCGCGTAATCTACTTGCATTTCTTGTTCAACCAACCTAGCATAGTAAGCCATTCCACTTTCAAATGCTGCTAATTGCTCAGTTCGCACTCCCTTTTGCCGCCCAAAAACATGCACAGATCCTTCATTACCTAATAAGGGATTCGTGACATCGGAGGCAATGGTTAAAGTTGTGTTATGCAGTCGTGTATCTAGTTGTGACCGATCAATAGTGGCTATCTCGCTAAGTTGTCCACCTACGCGCCGAATTTCCTTGCCAGCCCTATCATAAAACCGAATGCCTAGAGCCTGTAGACAACCAGTTCCACCATCAATAGTCGCACTACCACCTAACCCTATGATTATCTGTGCGGCCCCACGACTCAGGGCATCTTGGATCAATTGGCCCGTTCCGTATGTTGACGCTCGTAATGGATCATACTCATGTGGTTTAAGGAGCGGTAATCCAGAGGCTGTAGCTATTTCAATTACAGCTACTTTCTTCTGCTCGAACCAACCATAGTAGGCAGTTATTGACCTTCCTAGGGGATCCTCGACTTCACACTCAACTTTTTCTCCCCCACTACTTAGCAACATAGCATCCACAGTACCTTCCCCACCATCAGCCATGGGCACCAAAATACACTCCACACTTGGATCAACTGCTAGAAAACCAGCAGCTATAGCTTTAGCGGCTTCCACACTTGACATAGATCCCTTAAACGAATCAGGTGCAATGACTATTCGCATATATACGCCTCCTCAAAAAAATATAAGTACATCTCTCACTAGCAATCTCGACGAATGGTCAAACGAACATCACCCGTTAAAACTTGATCCGTTTGCAGCACCACCATACCAGTTTGCTCAACTCCTGCTGCAGCTAGATTAAACGCATTATTGCAATTCGTAACCGGTTCAACAGCAAAAACGTCGTGATCATCTAAAGGACAATAAATAATCAAGTGCTGAAAAACAGGATCCCAGTCCATATTTAGCTGTACACCGCTGCTCACCCAACGAATAGAGGCTGCGGTTTGCGCTGTAAAAAAACACTTATCCAAGTAGTCTGCGGTTAATAATTTCTCCGCAGAAAAATCCAACTCTGATGGCACCGCTATCCAGCCTCCCGTAGGTATTTGGGTCTCGCCTGGGTAAACCCCGGTTGTTGGTAGCTGCACTGCAACTTTTTCATCGTTTGCGGCTAATTTGCGCACAAAATACGGATGAATACCCATACCTGCAGGCATTGGATGCGCATCAGTATTCTTTACAGACATTCGGGTAATAAACTCCTTGCCATCAAGGACATATTCCACGGTAGCCGAGAACGACCATGGCCAATTAATCGCAGGATACTCGTTGCTGTCAAAGCAGATTTCCAAACTGGAGGCACTTTGTTTGGCAATTTTCCACGGTCTCGATCGCACATCACCATGAATGGTATGACCAACTTCAGGGTTAATATCTAAACTATACTGGGTTCCTTGAAAACTTAGCACTCCTTCAGCAATACGGTTAGAGAAAGGAATCATGGTAAACGACGAAAACAGCCCTGCTTCCCCACCCTCTACTGCCTCCTGTGAAGTTGGTCTCATGACATCGACCCATTCCCCGTTTAAATTGTATTGGAAGCTAACAATCGAGCCTCCAACGAAAGGACTTATTACAACCTTTAAATCAGCATTCTCTAACACTACAAGCGTACTCATCGTATTGACTCCCTTTCCACATCATTACTCTAGTATATCAAAAAATGCCCAATAGGAAAACCTATTAGGCAAAATTATTCGATCAAGGGAATCTTTAACCCTTGTCCGACGTATAGCAAATTGGGATTAGCAAGGTTATTGGCAGTAATCACGGCCTGTTTCGTCACTCCAAATTGGATTGCTAAATTATGAATTGTATCACCAGCTCGCACTTGGTAGTTAGCATAAGCCTTTAGATCCTGTGAGACGAGTTGCTTATGCAATTCTGCGTTTAACTGCTGCAACAGAGAAATTGTTTTGTGTTCACCTTCCAAACGGTTACGTAGTGCTTGGATCATTTCGTTACGATCTTCAATCCGTTTATGCAAAGCTTGCACTGTTTGCCGTAGAACTGCTATGGTATCGGTTTCATTCGCTACCACTCGATCAGAACCAAACAAGCCAATGCTCATTACTAGTATTAACCCAAAAATAACTGCCAATGGCTTCAATCCATTCACATCCTTTACGATTTCCTCCCCTAGATCATATAGTGCTAGCTAGCTATCTTCAAGACTAAATATCTGGTCAGTTTAGATTTATATGGAAAAAGAGTGTCCCTAACGGTCCACCCTTACTTCTTTCTGTCAATGAAAACCCCTCCAAGTTGCTTTTCGTAGGGATTATATGCTTTGGTCGTCTTCTTTTCACCCTGAACCTGACGTAATTGGATTTGTACATCTTTTAGTTTTTGCGAAAACACTGCCTGTCCTTGTTTATCGATCGCTAAAATGGACTGAATCATTGCCACAGTATCCTCGCGAGTGGGAATTGGATCCGACTCGTTCGCTAGCAATTGACTCTGCAGCTTTTCAATTTGAACCATCAATTCTTGACGATTACCGAGTAACAGCTCCCAGTTTGCCACAACACCATCTTCACTAAAGTCTGCTGTTGTACACAATGTGTATTGTCTTCTAGCAATTTCTAGCATCTTACAATATAACTGATACTGGTGCTCATAATAAATCTGTTGCGTATCATTGGATGCCACGCTATCGTCCCCCTGCTAGTGCATCTAACTGTTGATAAAGCCAATCCGACTGCGAGTGCATCGAACCGAGAGCACGCTCCATGGCTGTGAATTGCGACCAATAGCGATCCTCCACTCGTTGCAGGCGCTCTTCGATGCCCCCCATTCGCTCCTCAAATCCACGAATTTGCCTTCCCAGTGCACTTTGGTCATATAGTGACGATTCACGTCCAGCCGTATCTGCTAACCGTGCGATGGCAGAGTTAACTGTCGTGTGCAACCTTCGAGCAATTCCTGGCTGCCCACCATCTCGTTCTGGATTATTGGTAAATAACGCCATGACTTCTTCTGTATTGTTTTCTAAGGCAGATCGGAGCTTTGACTCATCCACGTGGAGCTTGCCATTCTCGTGCCACGCCCCTGTTTTAATACCAATCTGAACAAGACTCGATAGACCACTGAGTCCATCCACATTTGAAGTTAGCGAGGTACGCATATCCGTTAACATGCTCGTTAACATCTGATCGCCGCGCAATACACCACTTTTGGATTTCTCTTCCCAAAGCTCAATCTCTCTCTCAGACATACCCTGTTTTTCTTCGTCTGTTAACGGTGGAAAGTCCCGGTTAAAGGGCTCGCGTAATTTACCATTAATGCCCTCTATGGTTTCGTTATACAGCTCAACAAAGGCCATTATATTATCAAACGCTTGATCAACATCCCTAACAATATCTAAAACCACTGATCCTGGAGCTTTCATCTGGACGCGAGTTCCGTTTAATTCAAAGTTATTGCTCTCACGCTCAGTGTCTAGCCCATTAATCGAAAGTTGGGCATTGGTACTCTGTTCATTTTTAAACCAATCTCCACTTTCACTATATAATACACTGTTTAAAAACTGTGTTGTATCTGATATACCCCCACCCTCAGCTTCGGAGGTATCAAATTCTATCTGCGCACTAACACCAGTATTTCTTGTCGTAAAAACTACCCGATCTTCATGGCTGTCATAGTATGCGTTAATGCCGAGACTTTCGTTACTATTAATCTGTTTGGCAAAGCTCTCAATTGTATCACCAGCCTTAACCTCAACCGATACCCATTCGTCGGCTCCTGTTTCTGGCACCTGGCTACGCAGCTGAATGCCTACAGTCTCTCCTTCCTCTAACGAAAGCCCTGTAAGCCAATTATCAAAACGCTCTCCAGCTCCCTTGCCATCTTGCTTCGCACTAATAAGAGTAGCCGGTGTTGCGAGTGAAGTAACCTCAATTTGGTATCGACCAGGTTGAGAGCTACCAGTTGCTACTGCTGTCAAGCTATTTTCATTTGATGAATTAGCTTTGCGCCCAATATAGCTGGATTGAAGTTGCAAATCAAAGGCAGAATTACGTAGGCGTAGCATCTTAGTATTTATACTGCGATACTCATCTCGTTTCCATTCTGCTCTGACCTTCTGTTGAAACATACGATTCAAAGGTAATCGCTCGGCTCTCATTAAGTCCTTAACAATTTGATCTGTATCAAATCCTGATGCTATTCCACCGATGCGCATACTATCCACCTCTCTTTTTTCTAGATAAAAGTATTACTACTA
>SKJB01000109.1 GCA_007116145.1 Limnochordia bacterium
CGACCTTTGTGGCAATGGCCAAAGCTTGCTCTGGTTTGGTAATCCTCTCACCCTGCCAGATCCCTATATACTTAGTGCCCTTCTGTGAAAAGCTCGCTTCTACTTCATAATACGTGTTCGAATCAAATTCTTCAATCTGTTGTTGGCGATCATAGATGAGTGCCAATACGGGTGTTTGTACTCGGCCTACTGAGAGCAACACATCATGCTTAGAAGTGAATGCACGTGTAGCATTGATGCCTACTAACCAATCTGCTTCACTTCGTGCTCTAGCCGCCTTTGTTAAGTTATCATAGTCTGCACCATCCCGCAAATTAGCAAAACCCCGACGGATAGTTTCAGGCGTTAAGTCCGAAATCCACAACCTCTTAACAGGCTGTCTAAGTTTTAGATGCCGTTGAATAAGAGAAAAAATATACTGCCCTTCGCGTCCTGCATCGCAGGCGTTTACAAGGCGATCACACTGTTGTGCTAACTCGAAAATGATAGCTAATTGTGATTTGGTTCGCTCATTAGGCACCAACTTAAACGTAGACGGGATAATGGGAAGTGCATCGAGGTTCCACTTCTTATATTTTGCATCGTATTTGTCGGGCTCGGCCAAACTTATGAGATGACCAATAGCCCATGTAATGATAAAGGTAGACCCTTCTAGATAACTTCGCTTATTAACAGCCTGCGGCTCAATAACTGCCGCAATATTGCGTCCCATAGCGGGCTTTTCAGCTATAATCAATGTTTTCATGGTTAAACAAGACCCTCTCCAGTTAATTCAACACACTCGGAATTCCCATCCCTATTCAATGCTAAAATGCAAAAAATAGTGGTAAAAGCAATAGAATACAGATAGCTATCAAAATCTGTACGGGCACGCCAACTCGCAAAAAGTCCACAAATGAATACTTACCTGCAGCCATAACCATGGCATTCGGGGGGGTTGCAACAGGTGTTGCAAAGGCCATACTCGCCGAAAATGCTACAGCCATAACCATTGGAGTAGGACTTACACCTAATTGCTGTGCTGTCAAAATCGCCACAGGATATAACAGTACAGCTGTTGCTGTATTGCTAATAAACTGGCTAAAGACGGAAGTAATGGCGTATAGTCCTGCCATTACCACTAAAGGACCAAAACCGCCTAGGATATCTACTAGTCCTTCAGAGATAAACTCGATTCCTCCTGTTTTTTCCAATGCGGTTGCCATCGGAAGCATACAAGCAATAAGAACAATGGTCTGCCAGTTTATCGAGCGATACGCATGATCAGCATGTCGTATAGACCGTGTGAGTATCATCATCATCGCTGCAATAACCACAGCAATGACAGCTGGAACAAGCTCTACTATCATAGCAAGTACCATCAAAACGAGAATGGCCCCTGCAATCATTGAACGAATGGGATGTTCAACAGGAACCGTAGGTTCCTCTACATAGCTTAGGACTACAGTATCGTCCCGATCGTCATGAAGTAACTTAATATTATTCCATTTACCATGGACAAGCAGAGTATCACCATAGGATAGCCGATCATTTTGGCTAGGACGTCGCGCTAACATATATTGATGTTTAAGCGCAAGTATAGTGAGATCGTATTTGTCCCGAAAATGAGTTTCTCGAATCGTTTGATTAATCAATTGCGACTGTGGTGTTAGGATGACCTCAGCAAGTTGAGATTCCTGCAAAACTAATTGATCTGCGACATCTGTTCCAATAAATCTGATACCTGTTTTCTTCATCAGCTTTTCTAACCCAGCTTGTTCACCATAGACAATCAATGCATCCCTCGCACCTAATGCATAATCAGCACCTACAGCAAATCGGTGAGGAGCACTATTGATCGAAAAAAGAAATTGTTTCTTTCGCTGCTTTTTCACAACCTCCAAAACAGTAACATCATATTCAGACGCCCACTGTAGTTCCCGTAGAGTTCTCCCAACAACATCATTGCCCTCTGGAACTTCAATGCAATTCACATATTTGATGACATTATATTCGTTAAGTAAATCGTTACCTACCTCTTCATTATTGTTGTCCGTCCCTTTATGTGGTTTATCCAACATTTTACGACCAAAGAACCATAAATAGGTAATACCCACCACTAAGACTATGCTCCCGATAATGACAAAGGAAAAAAAATTAAGTCCTTCGTAGCCATAGTCAATCAGACTCTGACTAGCGATTAAGTTTGGTGCAGTACCGATTAGTGTTAAGGTCCCACCCATACTGCTCGTAAAAGCTAAAGGCATCAGTAATTTGCCTGGGTGTATCTCCATCTGTTTACAAAGGCTAACTACCACGGGAAGAAGAATGGCAACAGTCCCAGTATTACTCATAAAACCGCTTAATATGGCAACTAAAAACATCATAAGTATCGTCATCCGAAATTCGCTTTTTCCAGTGTGTTTAACTAGCATACTACCAGCTCTTTCTGCTAAGCCAGTCTGAAACACCCCTTCTCCCACCACAAAGAGAGCCGCTATCATTATTATAACACTGTTAGCAAATCCAGCAAATGCCTCGTTTACAGAAAGAAGGCCTGTTAGATATAAAGCTAACAACGATGCTAAGGCGACTAAATCAGAGCGAAATCGAGGAATTAAAAAACAAAATGTTGTTATAATCAGAATCAAGAATACTAAGTGCATCTCTGCTAGCATTAGAAGATCCTCCTCATCTATACAAGTCGAGCGCTGCCACATCACGCTTCGATTTATAGCTACTCCATGCGTTTAATGTTTGTGGCACTAACGGTTAGACTATAGTCTAGAATTCCACGAGTGACTGAATGAATCCTGCTTTATCTGTTTTTTTTGTTGTTCATTAACTAGGCACTGCCTGCATATAGCAAAACAGCGGCCACTTCCTAATGAAGTGGCCGCTGTTTACGTACGAGTTCCTCTTTTTCACATTGTTGGTATACTCTTTAGCCTTTTCTCTTTATCCAGAGAAATTAGCTACCTTGCTATTCGAATTCGATATAATTCGATCGGAGTGGCTTCACCAAGTCGATTAGGCTCTTTATGGCTAAAAATCGATACAATACCTTGCTCTATCTGGGTCATATCATAATAATTGAGACTGCCTGATAGTGACACTGGTATGATAATACTTTTCCAATCTTTAAAAGAACCTTCTCTAGAGGAAACAAATATCCGACCATCATAAAGTAAAGCATACAGCAGATCTCCAGCAAAATAAATAGTCGGTCTAGCATCATCAAATGCAGATATAATCTGATGCTCTACCCATTCTCCGTCAGGAACTCTAACATAGTGGTGTAAAGCAAAACTCCTTGTACCCCTTCGATAGTGTCTGAGTACAACATGAAAATTATCTGTTTCACGGTCAACAGCAGAGGTCTGCGAAGGATTCGCTGGTTCTAATTCCATCGGAATATCAACAACTCGATTTAAATTGTCAATTGACATTCTTTCTCCAGTTACTGGGTTAGTTGCAATTTCACCATCATTATTATACCATGTAAACCCTCCATCATCACTGTAAGTATAGTAAATGCCATGATTACCATATCGCAATGAAAGTCTGTTTACTTGAGATTGATTATATTCTCTCCAAAGAATGAAAATATGAATATTGCCTTCGGAGTCAAAATCAAATCCTCCGTGGTACGGACCTCTCTCTTTCCTCACTCCATTATAAACACCATGCTTAGAACTAACTAGACCAATAAATGACCACTCGTGTGTATCACTATTATAGTTAGCTATATTCATCTCTCCACTATGAGAGCCACCACTTCTCCAATAAAGAAGTAAATCACCATCTCCAATGGGTATAAAATATGGATAGGTAACCAGACCTACATTTATAGTACCTAGACCGAGATTCGATTGCAAAGAAAATACATTATTGTCCCAGCTAACTTCCTCGGGGTTATTAGCGACACCGATTTTAGTCTTTGCATAATTCAGTCGTGGAGTATTATGATGATCAAAGGATAGATGAATCACACCATCCCTTGATATTCCCATAGACAATCTATTATGTCGATTCTGAGAGGTGATCCGATAACCCTGTAAAATGGATTTTTCCCAGAGATCTGGATTGTTCAGATCCTGTCTTTCGATAACAATATCACCATTCTCTTCATAATAAGCAGCATACTGATAATTATTATACGTCAAACCTCTGGCTTCCATAGGACCTTGAAAACGGGGCTGACCATCTC
>SKJB01000122.1 GCA_007116145.1 Limnochordia bacterium
GAAAGCGATCCTATCAGAGAGGGTGCAATGCGTGCACGCCGTATGTTTGAGTTAGCTCCGATAATAAAGGCAAAACTTGAGGCTGACGCGCTCTGGAGTTTATATGAAGATGTGGAACTACCCTTAGCGCAGGTTTTAGGGAAAATGGAAGACCGAGGAATTCGTGTAAATCCGACAAAGTTAGCTGCCCTATCCAAGGAAATGGAAGAGAAGCTTGAGCGCTTAACCAGTGCGATTCATCGGGAAGCTGGGGAGACGTTTAACATTAATTCTCCCAAGCAATTGGGCGTGATTTTATTTGATAAACTCGGATTACCCGTGTTGAAGAAAACAAAGACTGGTCCGTCAACGAATGCTGAAGTGTTAGAACAACTCAGTGATCACCCTGTGGTTGCCAATCTACTGGAGTATCGTCAGGTTAGTAAGCTCCGATCAACCTATACACATGCACTAGCTGCGCTCATTTCACCCGAAACAAAACGGATCCATTCAACATTTAACCAAACTGTGACAGCAACGGGGCGCCTGAGCAGTACCAACCCAAATCTGCAAAACATCCCCATTCGTAGCGAAGATGGAGTCAGGATTCGTGGCACGTTTGAAGCGGCTCCTGGGTGGTCACTCCTTACTGCGGACTACTCGCAGATCGAATTACGAGTGCTAGCCCATATTTCTGAAGATAGTCGGTTAATCGATGCCTTTCATGCTGGTGTCGATATTCACACACAAACAGCCTCGGAGGTGCTAGGGATTCCCCTCGAGCAAGTAACACCTAAGGACCGTAGTGCCGCGAAAGCGATCAATTTCGGCATTGTATATGGGATGAGCAGTTTTGGGTTAGCAAAGGGTACGAATTTGTCTCGTACGAAAGCACAAGCCTATATTGATCAGTATTTTGCCCGCTATCCAAACGTGAAACACTATCTGGACAATGTTGTGATCCAAGCGCGGGAATTCGGGTATGTCACCACGTTACTGCACCGTCGCCGGTATCTACCCGATATTACTAGCAAGAACTTTCCACGGCGTAATTTTGCTCAGCGCATGGCGATGAATACCCCGATTCAGGGGAGTGCGGCTGACATTATTAAACTAGCAATGCTTGCGGTGGAACACGAATTACAAACGCAAAAACTCCAAGGGAGATTACTCCTCCAAGTACATGATGAACTCGTACTTGAAGTGCCTCCCCATGAGTTAGAACAAACAGCAGTGCTTGTGAAAACCATGATGGAGGGTGTCATGAAATTACGGGTTAAACTAGATGTCGATGTGAGTGCGGGTGTGAATTGGAAAGATACAAAACCCTATATTTTTGAGGTGGAATAAAATTGCCTGAATTGCCGGAAGTGGAAACGGTCAGAAAAAGCCTTTTGCCTTTTGTTTGTCAGAAAGAGATTACCGCTGTGCAGATTAACTATCCCCGAGTGCTTCCTAAGAATGATTCGCAGGAATTTATTGTCACACTCATTGGGGATTCAATTATCGACATTACTAGGCGCGGGAAATATTTGCTGTTTGCCATGGAATCGAAACTGTGGATGATTATTCATTTGCGCATGACAGGGCGCTTACTCTATTATGCCGACGGGAAAACTCCGTTGGCCAAACACACGTCTGCGATTATTGGATTTCGCGATGGTAGCCAGTTACGCTTTGTGGATCAACGTAAATTCGGCACCATTTATTATGTAGCACCGAGTGAGCTTTCTCAGATAGCAGGGCTCCACACCATGGGTCCTGAACCGCTGTGTAAAGAGTTTACAGTAAATCAATTGCAAAATAACCTTGACCGTGATATAAAGGTGAAAGGATTACTGTTAGATCAGAAGCGGTTAGCTGGTTTAGGAAACATCTATGCGGACGAGTCTTTATTTCGGGCAGGTATCCACCCGAGTCGGTTGGGATCGAGCCTAACCGCTCTGGAAGTTGCTGGTTTATACCATAGTATCCAGGCAGTCTTAACGGAGGCGATCGCACTCGAGGGTACGACGATTCGTGATTATCAGACGGGTTGGGGAACTTCCGGCGGTTATCAGCACAAATTAAAAGTTTATGGGCGGCGAGACGAACCGTGCCCGCAGTGCCAAACTCCCATTGCAAAGATCCGTATTGCCGGCCGGAGCACTCACTATTGTCCAAACTGCCAACGATGGGATGGTGCTGCGCAATGCGAGGATTAACCGGAGGGATTGCAAGTGGTAAAAGTACGGTAGCTAGCATGTTAGCTGCTAAAGGAGCTATGGTGCTCGATGGGGATCAAATAGCTCGTGAAGTTGTTTTGCCAAATACACCAGGCTTTCGTCAAGTCGCTGCCACCTTTCCCGAAGTAGTGCGAGAAAACAATGAAATTAATCGCAAACGTTTAGGGAACATAATTTTTCAAGATCCCACAAAACGGCGTCGCTTAGAGGCAATTATCCATCCCTTGGTAATCGATAGAATCCAAAAAAGAGGGGCAGAATTTGAAAAGCACGGTAAGATGGTGTTTGCCGACATTCCTCTCTTATTTGAGACGAAATGCCAACACTGGTTAGAAGCGGTTTGGGTGGTGTATGTTCATCCCGCTACCCAACTCGAGCGGTTAATGCAGCGTGACAGTTTAAGTGCCGAAGACGCACTTGTGCGGATTGAGAGCCAGTTATCGTTAGAAACGAAAAAAGCTTTAGCCGACATTGTAATCGATAATAATGGTACAGTGTGGCAAACCCAGCAGCAAGTGGATCGGTATTGGAGGGAACTGCACCCCTGAAGATATAACTCGCTTTATTACGTGTCGGGTCCGTGGGGGTGGCATAGAGTAATTCGGGGGGATTTTTGTGAACCGATTTTTTCGGACAGCGATAGTGCTGACGCTTGGCCTCATAATGATTAGTATGTTTACATCCAAACCGATCTTACGCTTCATGTATCCGTTACATTATCAAACGATTATTCACGAGCAAGCCGCGATATATGAACTCGATCCGTTTATGATTGCCGCAATTATCCGGGTAGAAAGTGGCTGGCGCGTTGATGCCCGCTCCCCAAAAGGAGCAACAGGCTTAATGCAATTAATGCCAGAAACGGCAGTCTGGATTGCTGGCCAGCTGGAAATCGAGTTTGATGTGGATACGCAGTTAACAGATCCCGAGATTAATATTATGCTAGGGGCATGGTATATTAACCATTTACGCAAGCAGTTTCCCACATTTGTGGCAGCGCTTGCAGCGTATAATGGGGGGCAAGGCAATGTGCGTAAGTGGTTAGATGGCGATCGGTGGGATGGATCCTTAGATAATTCCGAGCAGATCCCCTTTTATGAGACGCGGGCTTATGTCCAAAAGGTAACTTACATATGGAATTTTTATCGTCATATTTATGAGTACAAATGGGAGAATGGAGAGGGGAATCTTTAGATGAAAGAGGTACGAACAGTAGAGGATGTGGCTCAATTTCGCATCGCTAGCGATCGCCAATTATTCGCAGCCACTCACGCAGAAATAGAGGCTGGTTTAACAACCGATGTCTATTTTGTCAAAACCAAACAGATATTAACAGCTATGGGGCATGCACAGACGGAAGTGGTGGTAGAAATTTTTGCTAGGCGTTCAGGAATTGTGGCAGGTATCCCCGAGTGCTTAGCGTTACTACGAAAATGCAACGTCGGTGTGCGTTGTTTAAATGAGGGAGATTCCTTTGAACCGAAGGATGTCATTATGCAAATTTCTGGGTGCTATGCCGAATTTGGCATCTATGAAACGGCGATCTTAGGCATTCTAGCCAGTTCGAGCGGATGGGCAACAGCCGCTAAGGAGATCAAGGAGGCAGCAGCTGGTCGCCCTGTGTTTTGTTTTGGGGCGAGGCATGTGCATCCAGCCGTTGCACCAGTTATGGAACGTGCCGCCATTGTTGGAGGTGCGGACGGTGCAGCTTGTATTTTAGGGGCAAAACTAGCTGGTTTAGAACCCGTCGGCACAGTACCGCATGCATTGTTTTTAGTGGTTGGCGATACGGTTGAAGCAGCGAAGGCTTATGATGCAATCATGCCTCCAGAATCTCCACGGACAATTCTTGTGGATACCTTTAAAGATGAAGTGGAAGAGAGTTTGCGCGTCGGAGATGCGCTGGGTCAGGCCTTACAGGGTGTACGGTTGGATACCCCAGGTGAACGAGGTGGTGTTACCCCAGGTTTAGTTAAAGAATTACGAGCGAAATTAGACCTAGCAGGCTATAACCATGTTAAAATCTTTGCAAGTGGAGGCTTGGATGTGGAGCGCATTCAGCTCTTAGCCGCTGCAGGGGTTGACGCTTTTGGCGTTGGAAGCTATATCTCGGCGGCCAAGCCAATTGATATGACCATGGATATTAAGGTGGTTGCAGGAAAATCTGTGGCTAAACGGGGACGGATTCCTGGGTTAACAAGTGGTTCTAAACTTGTAAAAAAAATGTAGGGGCAGAAATGCCCTTTTTATGTATATCCTGCCAATAAAGGATTTACCCACCAGTACTGCGAATGTAAGTAGGAGCAGTCAGTTTTTCGGTGAGGTGAATCATAATGGCACGGGAGACTATAAAATCTCATGTTGTACAAACAGCAAGACAAGATCCCTTTTTGAGTATTGATGAGATAGCTACAATTGTGCAAACAACACCACGATATGTACGTACGATTTTATCGGAAGCGCAAATTTCACTGATGCAGTTACGCAAGAGTTATGCCAAAACCATGGAGAAACAGTTAACGCCGGTACATAAAGTATCCGACTCCTTTGATCCCCAATTGAAATTGACCAAGGTGATTGATGGGGTGATGGCCCAGTTATTGGCTGTTGATCCGCAGCAGGAACTCTTGCAGCTTGAACGGATGCAAACGATCAATGATGTTCCTTGTTATGTGCAATTCGTTACATATGCTGACCTGTCTTTAGGCACGATAGAGGGTTCACTACGCCAGTTGTTGCCGCGCGATAAAGGAGCGCTGGTTCAAAAAAGTCTCTGGGTGGAAGTGGTGACGAATCAACCGAATTTAAGCAGACTATTAACAAGTAGTACTGAACAACCACTTCTTAAACTCTGTTATCTATTATCGAACGACGAAGTACCCTTAGCGGTTGAAACACAATGGTTTCCAACAGAAGGTATCTGCTTGAAGACAAATTCTAGTGCTTTAGAAATAACCGCACAATTCGGGTGGTGAATATCGTAGACAAGGAGGCTTTTATGTTGGGACTACCATTATTGTCTGTGCGAGACTTAAAGACGTATTTCTATACTACGGATGGAATAGTACCCGCTGTAGACGGTATCAGCTTTGATTTGCACAAAGGGGGAACCATAGGTATTGTCGGTGAGTCTGGGTGCGGGAAAAGTGTGGCTAGTTTGTCAATAATGGGGCTGATTCCATCACCTCCGGGTAAAATCGTCGGGGGTCAGGTTTTACTCGAGGGTCGAGATGTGCTAAAAATGAATGCATCAGAATTACGACGAATGCGCGGCAATGATATTTCCATGATCTTTCAGGAGCCCATGACCTCACTAAATCCAGTATATACAGTGGGTAACCAGATTATGGAATCCACGATTTGGCATGAAAAGTTAGGGAAAAAGCAAGCGCGGGCAAAAGCGATTGACATGCTTCACCTAGTGGGTATGCCCTCCCCTGCCAAGGCCATGGATGAATATCCCCATCAATTAAGTGGAGGGATGCGCCAACGGGTGATGATTGCCATGGCACTCTCGTGTAACCCAAAGGTACTAATTGCTGATGAGCCGACCACCGCACTCGACGTAACGATTCAAGCACAGATTTTGGATCTGATGCGTAAAATTCAGACAGAACTCGGTACCGCTATTATGCTAATTACCCACGATATCGGTGTGATTGCGGAATCAGTAGAGCGTGTAGCGGTGATGTATACAGGTAAAATTGTGGAGTGTAGCGACACGGTAACACTCTTTACGAACCCGCTTCATCCTTACACCCAAGGGTTACTCGGTTCTATCCCACAATTAGCGAAGACCCAAGAACGATTGCAAGCCATTATGGGTGCAGTGCCCACTGTGGGACATTTACCCACAGGATGTGGGTTCCATCCCCGGTGTCCGTATGCAAAAGATATTTGTCGCACAAAAGTGCCTCCACTTTTTCAGCTGCAACCACTTCATGATTGTGCTTGTTGGAAGCTTGCTCACTATGAAGAGGTGGAGTAAGGAGGGTAAGCCTGCATGGATACAGATCCAGTATTATTAGAGGTGCGCAATTTAGTCAAACATTTTCCCATTACACGTGGGATGGTATTTTCGCAACAGATCGGAGCGGTGATGGCCGTTGATGGTATTAGTTTTACCCTCCGAGCAGGAGAAACATTAGGCTTGGTGGGGGAAAGTGGCTGTGGCAAGTCAACGACTGCTCGTTTAATCCTAGGTCTAATTCGCGCCACGGCTGGCCAGATTCTGTTTGCGGGAAGAGATATTCTCACCCTTAGCAAGGCTGAAATGTTGAAAGTTCGCCGCGATATTCAGATTATTTTCCAAGACCCCTACGCCTCCTTGAATCCACGGATGACGGTCCAGGATATTATTGCCGAACCCTTAGAGATCCATCAGCTCGCTAAGGGCATCCAGAAGGAACAGCGCGTGCGGGAGCTACTCGATGTTGTGGGGTTAAACTCGTATCATGGGAGGCGTTATCCCCGTGAGTTTTCTGGTGGTCAACGTCAACGGATTGGCATTGCACGAGCACTTGCTGTCAAACCGAAGCTCTTAGTGTGTGATGAACCCGTATCCGCCCTCGATGTATCGATTCAAGCCCAGGTAGTGAATTTGCTGCAAGATTTACAAGCGGAGTTTGGTTTAGCCTATCTGTTTATTGCCCATGACTTAAGTGTAGTAAAGCATATAGCGAATCGGGTGGCAGTGATGTATCTCGGCCGAATTGTTGAGCTTTCCTCAAAGGAAGATGTCTATCAGAATCCCTCACATCCGTATACAAAAGCACTCCTATCGGCGATTCCGATTCCTGATCCCGCACATAAACGAAAGCGAATTGTGCTCAAAGGTGATGTTCCTAGTCCGATTCATCCGCCCATGGGATGCCGGTTTCATACGCGCTGTCCGCAGCTGATGGATGTCTGTAAGACCCTTGATCCAAAGTGGCATCCGATAAATCCCGGGCATGAGGTGGCATGCCACCTGTTTGTTACCAACGGCTAATCTAGCTTCTATTACCACAATACGTGTGCAGAGTCGGATTGGTACAGGTGATGTTAGTATTGCGAACGTAGTAGGAACGGGAGCAAAGCTTGTGGCTACCCGCGATATGTGACTATTTAGGAGGTTCGTTTTTCATGCAGTTAGTTTTTTGTGGTGGTGCGAGTGAGGTTGGAGCGAGTTGCTATTTCATTAAAATGGATCAAAAGAATATACTGCTAGATAGCGGTATCCGCATGAAGCACGGTCAGGATGTACTACCTAGTTTCCGTCGCATTCAGGAGCTTGGGGGCGTCGATGCCATAATCGTTAGTCATGCCCATCTTGATCATACCGGGTCTTTACCCATCATATCGCGGGAGTATCCGGATGCACGCATCTATATGACCCATGCCACTAAGGCACTGACCCAAGTATTGTTGTATGATAGTCTGAAAATAATGGATCGTAGCGAAGGTGAAATTCCGCTTTATGCACAAAAGAATGTGGAGGAGATGCTTAACCGCATTGTTTGTTACTCCCCCCAATTTCCCTTTGAGCTTAGTGAGGGGAGTTTAAAAGCCACCTTTTACAGTGCTGGCCACGTGACTGGCGCCGCCATGATCTATTTGCAGGGCGAGGAAGGGAGTTTGTTATATACAGGCGATTTTTCAGTGGGAGATCAACAAACTGTGAAAGGGGTTTCCATCCCCAAACTGCGCCCCGATATTGTGATAACCGAGTCCACCTATGGGCAGAATCTCCACTCAAATCGACAAATGGAGGAAGAGCGGTTAGTGGCGACTGTTTTGGATGTGATTAAGCGTAAAGGCAAGATCCTAATCCCTGCCTTTGCATTGGGTCGGGCCCAGGAAGTACTACTAGTCCTCCAGCGTGCGATGGCAAAAAAGCAATTACCCGAGTTCCCAATCTACGTGGACGGGATGGTGCGCAGCATCAACTTAGCCTATCAGTTAAATCCTAATTACTTAAAGGCTGGATTGGCGAAGAAGATATTTCGTGGCAACGATGTTTTCTATAATGATACCATCACCGCGGTGAAAAAAGATGAGGAACGTAAAGAGATTCTAGCCAATAAAGATCCGCTTTGTATTATTGCGAGTTCGGGCATGTTAAAGGGTGGACCTAGTGCATTTTATGCAGAGCAATTGGCTCCGAATCCGTTGAATTTTATCGCCATTACTGGCTACCAAGATGAGGAAGCACCAGGGCGTGATGTGTTAAACCTGCTAGAGGACACGGAGGCGGAACGGGTATTAAAAATCGATGGCAGAACAATCCCTCTTCGTTGTGGGATCGGACGCTATGGTTTATCCGCTCACGCTGATAGAGGTGAGATTTTGGGACTGATGCAGCGAGTGACTCCGCGCCAGGTGTTTCTTGTCCACGGTGATCCAGCTAATATTTCACCCCTTGCCCGCCAGATGCAACAAGAGATCCGCGGCCGAGTCCATATTCCCGTTAATGGGGAGGAATATGATATTCCCGTGCATAATCCCCGGAAACAGTTGCAACTCGGAGCAAGTATTACCCCTCTACACCGGGCTATCGCAGAGCTCAATGAATCCACCATCACGGATTTATGGGAAGCTGTGTATGGGTCCAGCGGGATCGATCAGGGCTACACAGCGGAAGAATTGCTGTATTGGTGGAGTGGACAAACAACACCGTCTGAGCAGCAAGTACGGGATTTTGTTGTGTTGTTAAATAGCGCTAGCTGCTTTGTGGTGAACACACGCAAACTCTTTCTCTATCATCCGCTGGATCCAGAAGAACAAAAAACGGTTCGTCAGGGTATGGAAATGAATGACGCCCTCGCCCATATGCGCGCTCGTTTTCCTGATGCTGCTGGATTATATAAAATCGGTGCCCATCAAGGGCAACGAGCTGTGGTACTCTGCTTTCACTTTCCTTTGTTTGCCCAGGAAGTCTATGCCCAAGAAATTGCAGAGATTCCAAGCACCACGGGCTGGACGGTGAAGCTGAATGCGCAGTGTCATCTCCAAGCCGCTGAAGATTTGGCGATTTCGTTGCTGCCAAGAAATTGGGGCTATCAGAAATTTGCGTATCATCCAAGTGAGCAATGTTTCCGGCTTTGGGTCATGGAGTTCCCGCCAGACGCGGACCAGATCGAGCAGGAATTCCAGGAAAAAACAAGGATGCAACTATTGCTTGTAAGTGCGGACATGGCAAAACCGCGCCTGGATTTTGATGCCATTTTGCCTAGGACAAAGAACAAACCCATGGAACAAAACCAAGCACTGAATTATATCGACGAGGTGCTCCGGTTTCATGCCATAAGTTGTTACAAAAAGGGATGTAAACGGGCGGGAGATCATGCCTACATGGAAATCACCTTTATCTCGCCGCAAATCGCCCAAGGTTATGGCGAGATTGTCCAATCCATCGCCGATGATATCGGCTGGCAGCTAGTGGTGGGTAAGAACCCAAATCAGAATGAGATTGTTAAGGTGATGAATACGTTGTGTGCGAAGCTTGGAATTTCGTTAAAACGCACGCCCCGCATCTTTATTGCTGAGGCGCGCGTGGGCATTGAAACGCAAATGGCGGTGGAGCCAGCAATCCTTGCTCAACTAGCCCAAGAGTTTCAGCAGATAACCGGGTATACGGTGAGTGATGCATAGTTTTTTCTTTACCCGCATTAGGTAATTATGGTATAATTAGGGTGATATTGGCTGTTAGTCAACTGTGGATAGAGTTGGGGGGATATGGAATGAAAGCACGAAGAAAGCATGTGAAGACGTTAACGGGTTTAGCGTTAGCGAAAACGTTAGCGTCTGGTGGTTGCGGTGAGTGTCAATCGTCTTGCCAATCTGCTTGTAAGACTTCTTGTACCGTGGGTAACCAAGCTTGTGAGAAATAAAGAACGGCAACCTTCTACCGAGGGTTGCTCTTTTATTCTAAGATTTAGAAGGTGAAAAGTGTGTTAGAGCGAGATTGTGTTCATTGTTTTACGCAAGGTGGTAAATTTTTCGTGGTTGATGGAAATTCTGGTGCGGTGCACCAATTAGATACACTTAGCTATATGCTGGTGCAGCAAATGGTACAGGGTGCCACACTTGAATCTGCCGCAGAAGAGGCGCGTCGTACTGCGCTGTACGCTGCAGTCGATATCCAGGAAGCAAGTGCAGAATTAGGGGAGCTCATTGCGGAGGGATTACTCTTTAGTGCCGATGTCCTAGACGTTTTACCGCGACAGAATTCCGTGGTGAAAGCACTCTGTCTAAATGTCGCCCATGACTGTAATTTGCGTTGTACGTATTGCTTTGCGGATACGGGCAATTTCGGTCATCAGCGCGAACTTATGCGTTTGGCTGTGGCCAAGCAAGCAGTGGACTTTCTGATTCAAGGCTCAGGGAGTCGCAAACAGTTAGAAATCGATTTTTTTGGTGGAGAGCCGTTGTTGAATTTTGAGGTAGTGAAAGACACAGTGCTCTATGGCGAAGAACAAGGAGCGCTTTACGGCAAACAGATTCGGTTTACAATTACCACAAATGGGATGGGCTTAACCAAAGAGATCATGGATTTTTGTAACGAAAAAATGTACAATGTGGTGCTTAGTATTGATGGCAGACAGGAAGTTAATGATAAGGCCCGTTATACGCCGAATGGACGGGGGTCTGTCTATCAAACAATTGTCCCAAAATACCAGGAATTTGTGGCAAGTCGGAAGGGTAAGAGCTATTATGTCAGGGGGACATTTACCCGTGCGAATTTAGATTTTACGCAGGATGTGATTCATTTGGCCGATCTCGGGTTTGAGCAATTGTCGCTAGAACCTGTCGTTGCCGCTGAAAACTTGCCTTACGCTTTAACCGAAGCCGAACTGCCAGCTATTTTACGGGAATATGATACCCTAGCCGAGGTTTATCTTGCCCGTTATCTGGATCAAAAGCCCTTTAATTTTTTCCACTTTAATGTGGAATTGAAGAAGGGACCGTGCTTATATAAGCGGTTATCTGGTTGTGGGGCTGGTCACGAGTATTTGGCTGTGACACCCGATGGAGAGTTCTATCCTTGCCATCAGTTCATTGGTCAGCCCGAGTATAAGCTAGGGGATGTGGCCACAGGACTCGTTAACAAGAGTTTGGGGGAAAAACTGCAGGATGCTCATGTACTCCATAAACCAGAATGCCGCAAATGCTGGGCTAAGTATTACTGCAGTGGAGGTTGTCATGCAAATAACCTTAAGTTTAACAAAGACGTACGTATACCTTATGGGGTTGCCTGTACGATGGAGCAAAAACGCTTGGAATGCAGTTTCTATATCCATGCTGTGGTTCATGAAAATGCAGGTGCTAGAGCGGATGAGAATGTTGTTTAACTCCGTTTACTGTGGACAATGTGGAAGGCTTCCACATATCTTGCATGACGACAGGCTGTTAAACGATGGTAACCCTTGATTAGTCTCGCATAGACGGGGGGACTTAAGCGGATTTGGCTTTTGTGGGCCAGGATCGCTTCGACTTTTGTTTCGATGACATCCGTAATATCAATAGATACATTCGGTAAGCTTGTACCGTAATAAATGACGGTTCCTTTAAAGTCTAAATCACAAACTAGGGATTGAATAGCCGCACCGACGGCTCTGTGATCGGGATGCTTAATAAAATGAAGTGGATGTTCGGGATCAAATGTGAGCACCATGTCAGGTTGTGTTTTTTTCCAAATATCCGCAAGATATTTAGCAGGATCGGCGATTTGCACCCCAAGGTCTGGCAGATGCAGGAAATAGAGGCTGCGATACCCCATAATATTGGCAGCTTGTTCTTGTTCTTTTTGCCGGATTTCCCGTAAATT
Source organism: Limnochordia bacterium (assembly GCA_007116145.1). Lineage (GTDB taxonomy): Bacteria > Bacillota > Limnochordia > Darwinibacteriales > DTU012 > CSBR16-88. The sequence continues at coordinate 12,013 of SKJB01000122.1, forward strand.
CTCCACATTCGTGCTTTTTTCTCCCTTGGTAACATCAATGACGATAACTTGAGAACCAGCTAGCGCTAGACGATGGAGAAACCCTCCGGCAAAGAATTCGAGATCGTCCGGATGGGCACTGATGGCTAGAACGCTCAATGGTTTTGTCGCAAGCTGTTCTCCACGAGCGAGTGCAAGCCGTGGTTTTTGGGGTGTTAGGTAGTCTTTTGCGAGAAGATATCCCACAGTGGCTAAACCAATAGTGCCAAGCCCTATGGTTATGGGCAGATAGTTTGATTTATGCATTCGTACATCTCCTAAAGTTTGATGGTATGGTTAGTATCGTTAGTATTGCCCGAATATAGCGTTGCAACTGCTCTAATTATGTGGTAGGATATGGGTATACTGCGAATTGTGATTCATTGGTTTTGGACAGAAGACGAGAGAAAGTCCGATCTAATGGGGTGTATTTCTTGTACCCTTTTAGATGGGACTTTTTGGCAATGGGAAATTCGCATTCTTCTTCAAGATTTCTTCAAATGACCATGATAGAATAAGGCTAACAACATGGGAGATGGGAGGTGAGAAGATGAATACGAGTTTCTTAAAGAAAGCTTTAATCACGGGTATGGTTCTCGCAGTACTATCAGCTTCGGTTGCTTTTGCACAAGAAGGACAAAGACAACAGATGCAAACGCGGACACAAACAAGAACACAGACAAAAACAATGGAAGCGACTGGCGAGTGCCCAGAGAACAAAGTAGAGGCGAAAGTCATGGTGCAGCGACAGATGCGTAAAGGAAGTAATGGGCAACAGCGAATGCTAAAAGGAAATCGCTAAGGAGTAAGGGAGCGGACACTGTCGGCTCCCTTTACATATTGTGCAAAGGAAAGTGCTGGTTTTCCCATTAAACAATTGACTATACTACGAATTCCTAGTATAATCGAGATAGAACTCTTGAAAATTATAGTCTTTACTATTATGGAATACAATGAAAGATAGTCTGTGTTTGGGCACTTGGATTATCCTGAGTAATTAGTGCAACCGATCCCTTATTTTGGAATCGGTTTTTATTATAAGTCTTGGTCGTTTTGCGCTGCAAATCGCAACGTTATTCTCGCTATACCTTCACTAGCGCATGGAAATGTAAGGGAGGGCTTGAATGATAGATAGAATAGATACTATGGAAGTTGTCGAGAATCTCAACCTCGTATTTGCCAAATATCAGGATGATTCTTCTAATGAGAATCTTGAGCAAGTGATGAAGGCTGGCAAGAAGCTTATTTATCATGTGATGTATACCATAAGTCACGGTACGATGCAGGAGGATTTGGTACAAGCAGGATATGAGGGATTACTGAAGGCTCTGCATAAGTTTGATACTACGAAGGAGACAAGCTTCACGACCTATGCCTACTATTGTATTATGGGGCAAATTCGCTTAGAATTGCGTAAAGAGCGGAATTTTAACCGGCCATTGTGGATTGTTCAGTTGCAACATAAGATAATAGAAGCTAGCGATTCATTTATCCAAAAGCATGAACGAATGCCGACACGCAAGGAATTAGCAACAAGGATAAATATTATGGAGGAGGGTATCACAGAAGCAATGGTAGCTGGAAGTAAACCTCTAGATGAGCTAGATTATTCGCTGTTTCGTAGTCAAGAACCAGAAAGCTTTCGTTTACCGATTGAGGATAGTATTGCGCTGCATGAAGCCTTGGGGCAATTATCGAAGTTACAAAAATCGATTATTGAAAGCTTGTTTTATAAAGGGCAAACCCAAGAAGAAACAGCAGCAACCCTACATATGAGTAGAAGTAAAGTGTATCGGATTTATCAGAAGGCTTTAAAGAGCTTAAGAGAGTTGTTACAGTAAGTGCTTGGAGTAGGATATAATTTGAGGAAAAATATGGTAAGGATTAAGGGAGGATTATGGATGAAGCCGATGAGGTTATTTTCGTTAGTATTTATGCTTATAGGTCTATTTCTTGTTTCTTGGAGTGTAAGTGCTAGTACCGTTGTGGAGTTAGAGTTTCGCGATGCTCCGGTGAGTGATGTTTTTCAGGTTTTAGGAGAAATTGAAGGACTTAATGTTTTGATTGATCCGTCTGTACGTGGTACTGTAAGCTTTAGTCTTAAAAACCTTACGGTGGTTGAAGCGCTTGATCTTGTGACTCGAGCGACAGGATATGGGTACCAGATTATGGCCAACACTTTGGTTGTTGCCACGAATGAACGGTTGCGTACGGAGTTCCAAAATACGGATTTTTCTTTTGTTATGTTAGATTACGTGACTGTGGATGCAGCACGGCAGTTGTTAGGAATTATCACGCCGAATGTGCGCTATTTTACGGATTCTGTTCAAAACCTTGTGATTCTCTACGGTGTAGCTAGTGATATTGCTTTTGCCCAAACTGTGCTCAAGCAATACGATGCCATTCATGAACAGGCAAAGAGAGATGAGGAGCAACGATTGGCTTTAGAGATGCCAAAACCTGTACAACCAGTGGTCGCAGTGGTTGATGCAGAGGAGGTTAGTGTAAAAGCTAGTGCAGAGTCCCAGGAAGTGCTGAAGCCTTCTTTTATCCACGTTCAGTTTGCCAATGGAGCAGAGCTGCTAGCCGTTCTTGAACGAATGTACGCGAATCGCACCTTTGGTTGGGATGAACAGTTACGGTTATTGTCTGGTCAAACCACACAGGCTGAATGGACGATGGTAAAAGAGCTTGTAACGCTTCAGGATTTACCCC
>SKJB01000008.1 GCA_007116145.1 Limnochordia bacterium
GTTGTTACTCCCACTTGGAAATGACATTAAACAACTCATGTATGATATAGCCAATAGGTATCATTTTAGAATCGTTGAAATGGAAGTAGATAAGGATCACATCCATTTGCTTATTCATTATGAACCTAAGATGAGTATTCTTGAAATCGTAAGACTTCTCAAGCAAATGACTACATTTCACATTTGGAAACAACATGAAACGTATCTAGCTAAACATTTTTGGAAAGAACGAATTTTTTGGAGTGACGGATATTTCGCTTGTTCCATTGGAAACGTTAGTAGAGAAACGATTCAAAAGTACATTCAAGAACAAGGTTAAAAGCAGGCTTACATCCCCTACCCTAAAGGGATAGGGGTTTTACGCCTAATTTTATAAAAGCTAGAAGGATGGGCATTCGCATCCTTCTAGCAGACTCAATTCGTTACGTTTCTGGTTTGCTTAGATATCTCGCAGATCAGTATTGGCAACAGCAACCGTTAGGTCAACACACGCTTGTACATCATCCATATCCACCATTTCTGATGCAGAATGGACGTAGCGGCACGGAATAGATATGGTGCCAGATGGAACTCCAGCTCGGCTCAAATGAATGGCGCCCCCATCTGTACCACCGCGTTCTAACACTTCTAACTGATATTTAATACCCTTATCCTTTGCTAGTTTAATCATTAGCTGCTTAACCTTGGGGTGGGTGATTAGGGATGAATCCTTTACTTTGATTCCAGCCCCATTCCCTAATGCGATATCCATGCGAGGTGCTTCTGGTGTATCACCAGTTAACGTAACATCGAGGGCTATACCTAAATCTGGGTTGATCTGGTAAGCGGATGTACGCGCTCCTCGTAAACCTACTTCCTCTTGTGTACTAAAGACAAAGTAGAGATCATGAGGGGAATTTTGGCTTTGTTTTAGCGCTTCGATTAAAACAGCACATCCGATACGATCGTCGAGACTTTTCGCGATGACTCGGCGGCCTAAATCACAAAACTCTCGATGAATAATACCAAAATCTCCAACATTTACTTTTTCCTGTGCACTTATTTTCGTGTCAGCACCAATATCAATAAATAACTTATCTAGGCTTAAATCTTTCAATTCACCCTTTTCTTTACCAATAACACCGATTGCTCCGTTAGAAAAGCGGACGCGGTTTCCGATTAATGTCAAAATGTTTAGGCCACCTATGCTTTGGAAACGGATAAAACCTTTATCATCGACATGCGTTGCGACTATACCGATTTCATCTGTGTGGGCAGAAAACATTATTTTTTTACCATTTCCTTTTTTATGTGCAATTAAATTTCCTAGTGCATCCATGGTTATCTCATCGACATATTCCGTAATAAGCTCACGGATCTTCGTAGTCACAGATTCTTCGTACCCAGACGGTCCAAAGGACTCTACTAGACTTTTGATTAATTCTTTCATAGGATTAAACCTCGCCTTCTGATAAACTATTCAAAAACACTCGTACTAGACGTAACGCGTTATCGTAATCTTTTTTGTTCATTATCGCAATCGGTGAATGGATATAACGGCAGGGGATAGCAATCACAGCTACTCTTACACCTGCTCGACTCGGTTGGATCCTACCTGCATCTGTACCACCTGCAGTATGTCTCCGATATTGAACAGGTATATTGTGTTCGTTAGCAAGCCGCATTAGAGTCGAAACTAGCTTGGGATCTGGGATCACAGCACTATCCATAAATGTTAGACTAGGTCCCTGGCCCACGGTGGTGGCATACTTATGTTCGTCGATGCTTGGTACATCGGAAGCGGTCGTACCTTCTAAAACTAAAGCGATATCCGGTGCCACACTATAGCTTGCAACCGTTGCACCCCGTAAACCGACCTCTTCTTGGACTGTAAACACACCGTAGAGTGGGAATGAATAGCTGTCCTGCAATAGATCCACTAACATAGCACACCCGACGCGGTCATCAAGGGCTTTTGCTTTGATGGTGTCGACACCTAGTTCCGAATATTCGGTTGTAAAGTAGGCATAATCACCTAGCTGGACCTGTTTCTCTGTTTCCTCTTGTTTTTTTGCTCCAATATCAATATAGAGCTCATCAATCCCTAAGGATCGTTTGCGCTCCCCTGGTTTTTGGAGGTGAATGGCTTTGGAACCGATAACTCCATTGATTTTGTTTGGCCCTATCCATACCGACTTAGCCACAAGAACTCGTGGGTCGATCCCACCTACAGATTGGAATTTTAGCAATCCATTCTTTTCGACACCAACAATCATTAAGGCCACTTCATCCATATGAGCTGCTAACATCACTTTGGGTCCGTTATGTTTACCTTTTTTGTATGTAATTAAATTTCCGAGTGCATCGGTCCGTATTTCATCAACAAGGTTTGTCACCTCTGAGCGAATCAGGTTGCGTACATCATTTTCCTTTCCTGGTCCGCCACAGGCTTCAGTCAGTCGTTTTAAAAGCACTGTAATCCCTCCACAAACGTATAGTCAAGCTCTGCAATGAATAGGGCGAGCAAGCGACCAGTTTTTTGCACATCATCATAATCTAGGGTTTCAACTGGCGTGTGCATGTAGCGCAACGGTAGTGATAGCAGGATGGTTGGAATACCTGCTTGGGTAACCTGAATTGCATAGGCATCTGTACCTCCTGGATTTGGAGAGGGTTCAAGTGAATAACTAAGATTCCAGTTTTTCGCTGTTTTCACAAAGCGTTCATGTAGTTTGGGATGCACATGTGGTCCTAAAGCAATACCGGGTCCATTGCCAAGTTTGATGGTTTTGTATTCAGGAACACCAGGTATATCTCCGTGGCCAACATCCACTGCAATACCTATATCCGGTACAATGCCATACGTACTTGTTGTTGCCCCTCTCACACCCACTTCTTCCTGAACAGTTGCCACCGCGTAGACATCGGCAAGATGATGCATAGTACTTAGGGTTTGTAAGCACTCAAATAGGATAGCCATACTTGCCCGATCATCCATAGCTTTTCCAGCTAGGTGTGATCCATTTAATTGGATCACAGGTCGATGCAAGGTCGCTAAGTCGCCAACACTAACGAGATCTGTAACCGCTTCGGTATTGTCAAAGCCTAGATCGATAAAAAGGTCTTCTAGTTTAACAGCCTGTTCTCGTTCGTTTGCAGTCTGCATATGAGGAGGTTTTGCGCCAATTACCCCTCGTAATTCCTGTTTGCCGTGAACGACAACTTCCTGCGCTAGTAATACTCGTTGATCAATTCCACCGATAGTAGAAAAGCGAAGAAAACCTGCTTTTTCAATTTTCGTGACAATTAATCCAATTTCATCCATATGGGCTGCCAACATAACCTTTGGTCTTGGTTGGTTTCCACAGCCTGTCTTCAGCATGATTAGATTACCCAAGTTATCTTGGCGGATTTGATCGGCCCACGGACAGTTTTGCGAAATTTCATCAGCTATCGACTGTTCGTAGCCAGAGATGCCTGCTTTTTCCGATATGGAAATCAAAAGTTCCTTTATGTCCATACGATTCCCTCCTCGTTTTTCTTTTAGTATTTCTTTTAATACAGAGGGATAACCTGCAGAATAGGGAAATATAAATGAAGAAATCTATGTCCTTTACCGAAAAAGGAATGGTTTGAGTAAAATTATGGGTTGTCTTTTTCGTCATTTTATATTATTATTAGTTGTTGATATTCTTGATTAGTCCATGAAAAAAATAGTGTCGCTGGTATCAACTGTGATTAAGGAGTGATAAATTAAAGTGAGCGATCTAGAATTAGCGAAACAGGAGTTTATAGCTAAGCAGTTGTCTTTAGTGATTGTAAACCAAGGAGCCATACTGCATAAGCAGTCCGCAACTCGACTACTACCATTACTCAAGGCGTTATCCGCCATACAGGGGGCTGCTCAAGGCTGTTGTGTGGCAGATAAAGTAATTGGTCGAGCCGCAGCGATGTTACTCATCACCTTTGGTGTGAAAGCTATTTATACACCCATAATGAGTGATGGAGCTAGACTACTTTTAACCCAAGCTAATATAGAGCTGGATGTGGATCAATTTGTTCCACATATATTGGATCCTAGTGGTGAGAACTTATGCTTCATGGAGCAAATGGTCCAAACAATTACGGATCCAGTTGTGGGGAGTGAGGCTTTAATAACATTTTTTGTCGAAAAAGGATTATTCGTATCGGCGTCTAATGCGATTTAACACATTTTGTTGGGTATTTGTAAGCTGTTCGCATTGATTTATAGCAGATATAAGATCCCCGTGCACTTTGGGATCGAGCTCTGTTTGTGCTTCTGTCAACATCCGCTTTTGTTCGGCTAAACTCTCTAGTAGACGCCAAATAGTGTCTTGTAATTCCATGATAGTAACCACCCTTTCTGTTTCATTGTATTAGTATAACATATGGTTTATTATTTCGTCACTATGTGGTGTAAGGTGTTAAGACCGCTATGGAATGCTAACTCAATACTTCATGACTACTGGGAGGACGCTATGAAACTGGATTCTTTGGTACAGGAATTAAAAAATAGGCCCACACGGCCGCGGATTGGCCTGGCATTGGCTGGTGGGGCTGCCCGGGGTTTGGCCCATATTGGTGTTTTACAAGTATTAGAGGAAGTGAAGTTACCTGTTGATTTAATTGTCGGAACTTCAGCAGGAGCAATTGTTGGTTCATTGTGGGCGAGTGGAATGTCAGCGCAAAAAATGCATCGGATTGCTAGGGCGACAGAATGGTGGTTCTTGGCTAAGCCTGTAGTATTTGGTACTGGATTATTACATTCTCATGGGATTGAGAGCTGGTTAGATAGGATTTTCCCAGTAGATAAATTTGCAGATTTGCCCATACAGTTTATCGCTACAGCTACAGATTTTCGTACGGGAGAATTGGTTGTTTTGGATACAGGGGATGTAACCCATGCAGTGCGAATTAGTTGTACGGTCCCTGGGGTCTACCAAGCAGTCGAATATCAGGGTAGAGCTCTTGTCGATGGGGGATTGGTTCAAAACTTACCAGCCCAAGTAGCTCGTGCGTTTGGTGCAGAGATTCTAATTGCTGTCGATCTCCATTCCGATGTCCTTGAACATGAAACTCCACAAACAGTTTTAGTGTCTTTGATTCATAGTGCGAATATTCTCCAGCGCCAGCAAGAGTTGGCTCAGCTACGTCTTGTGGATCTCGTAGTCCAACCGAAGGTGGGAGAATTTAGTGCAGTCAGTTTTAAATCTGTTGATCAATTTGTAGAGCGAGGACGAGTAGCCGCTCAGGCTAAACTTGAGGAGCTAACTTCCTTGCTAGGAAAGGTAGTAGGTGGAAATTAATTGAGAATTAGAAATGTAGCTATTATTGCCCATGTCGATCATGGAAAAACAACGTTAGTCGATGCGATATTGAAGCAGACAGGAATCTTTCGGGTAAATCAGCAGGTAGAGGATCGAGTTCTAGACTCGAATGCGATAGAACGGGAACGAGGTATCACAATTCTAGCAAAGAATATATCTGTCGATTACTTAGATTATAAGATAAACATCGTAGATACTCCTGGTCACGCTGACTTTGGTGGTGAGGTTGAACGAATTCTGTCAATGGTTGACGGTGCGTTATTGGTAGTCGATGCTGTCGAGGGACCTATGCCTCAAACACGTTTTGTATTGCAAAAAGCTTTAGAACATGGGCTTTCCCCGATTGTAGTTGTGAATAAGATCGATCGCCCTTTTTCTGATCCAGATCGTGTCGTAGAGGAAGTGTTTGACCTACTAGTAAATCTTGGTGCGACTGATGCGCAATTGGAATTTCCAGTCTTTTATGCTTCGGCGCTCTCAGGGACAGCTAGTTCACAAATAGAGGTATCAGAAGGAGAAGAAGCAAATATTTTGCCTATTCTCGATGGGATTATTGAGTATGTACCTGAACCCGAAGTTGTAACGGGCGGACCTTTACAGATGATGATTTCAAATTTAGATTATGATGATTACGTGGGCCGAATTGCCCTAGGCCGAATACGGAGTGGTGTCTTAAACCAAGGACAGGAAATTTTGATAACCCATAGTGATAGTAATACCATCCGTAAGGCAAAAATTGGGAAACTATATACATTTGTCGGCCTTAAGCGAGTTGCTGTATCCCAGATTGGATACGGAGATATTGCAGCTTTTAGTGGGGTAGAGGAGATTACAATCGGAGAAACCATAAATGAACCAGAACATCCTTGGCCGTTACCTGCTATTCAGGTGGACGAACCAACCTTAACCATGGTTTTCCGCGTCAATGATGGGCCTTTTGCTGGCCAAGAAGGTGATTATCTAACTTCGAGACATCTGCGCGAGCGTCTACTCAAAGAGGCTAAGACGAATGTGGCTCTCCGCGTTGAAGAGACAGCATCTGCTGATGCATTTAAAGTTTCAGGACGTGGTGAATTACACTTAAGTGTACTGATCGAAAACATGCGTCGCGAGAAATATGAGTTTTGTGTTTCAAAGCCTGAACCTATTTTACGAAAAAGTGAAAATGGTGTTGAAGAACCCTTCGAAAATTTAGTGATTGATGTTCCCCAAGCACATTTGGGCGCAGTGATGGAACTCATCGGGGCGCGCAAGGGTGAAATGCAAAGTATGGATCAACTAGGAGAAGATCGTTTGCGGGTAACATTTGTCGTTCCAGCTCGTGGACTAATTGGTTTTGCATCCACATTTCTAACCGAGACCAAGGGATACGGAATTATGCATCATGTGTTTTCGCATTATGGGCCATGGGCAGGTTCTATTCCGGAGCGTCAATACGGAAGCTTAATCGCCTGGGAAACCGGTATGGCTACAGCTTATGCACTAGCAAATATGGAGCAAAGAGGTACCTTGTTAATTGGACCAGGTACACCAGTCTATGCGGGTATGATTGTTGGCGAGAATAGTCGACCCGATGACTTGGCTGTTAATGTGGCTAAGAAGAAGCAAATTACCAACATGCGTGCTTCGGGATCTGATGACACGGTTAAATTAACTCCCCCACGGATCCTCAGCTTAGAACAAGCACTCGCATATCTAGCCAGTGATGAGTTTTTAGAAGTAACGCCCATATCGCTACGCTTACGTAAAGCGATCCTCAATCGCCAGGAACGTGAAAGATCACGAAAAAACTAGAATTGGCCATCAATAAAAAGCTGTTCCTATTTGGGCAGCTTTTTATTGATCGAAAAGAACAACGCTTCCTTGGGATAATGATGCTTGTACGTCAATTAGACGTTGATTGGATGAACCACGGTAGAAAAGCGAAATATCTTTTTGGGCAATCACAAATCGTCCATCCACTAAAACATCGATTTCTTGCAAAAGCAGGCGGCGCTGTTTATCCTCTAATAATTCTTCATACGTGTATCCAGTATAAGACCAGATTGAGAAATTTTTTGTGCGGCACATCTTTGCCAACTCTGTAAAGCCTTGAACCTGTTCAAAAGGGTCACCGCCTGAAAAGGTAATTGAGTGACTCTTATATTGTTCGAGCATAGTAACTATTTCTTGCACCGTCACTAATTTCCCTGGTGCATAGTCTTGCAGGGCTGCATTAAAACATTGCGGGCAATTGTGGGGGCATCCTTGGGCGAAAACGACAAAACGTATACCTGGTCCATCTACTACCGATTCAGGAACTAAGCCACCAAGATTAAGCATATGCATTGCTACTTAGACCTACCTTCAATTACGAATTTTAGTTAATTATAGAATAGAAACCTTGGTCATGCAACACATATACTCCTACTTATTCGAGAGAGTGTACAAATACTTGTGTAGGGGTGAGTGTTTGCGTTAGTAGCTGAAAAAGGTGTGACCATCAATTATAGTAGTTACTGGATTCGAGCGCACCCAGAGATCCCTAGTTTTTGTTGGATTGAAGAATCCAGTTGCTCCTAAACTTGGATCGTTTCCAGCTAGCGCAGCGTGGGCAGCATGATAACTCGCTGTTTTTGGTGCCAGGCGAATACGCCCATCGCTAACAGGTGAGTACTGGTATCGACCACTTATTTTTTGATACACGACTTCCTGTACATTACTCGGATAGCGTGAACTCAAGACTCGATTTAACACAGATGCAGCTACAGCCGTTTGTCCACGATGAGATTCACCTTCTGCCTCCGCTCGTGTAATACGGGCTAACATATCGATTTCTGCTTGGGATAGAATGCTTTTCACAGCGAGGTCGAGATTATTTTCACCGCTTGAAGTTGAAATAATGATTTCTAAGGTTTCACGAAACGGACCATCGACCCTAAGCAGGTGATCGCCCTTGACTAAGTTCTCCATTTCAAAATATCCATCATGAATTGTTGCCGTTTTTCCAGCTATGATAACTGTTCCGTATGCCAGAGGCAAATCAGACTCAGCAGCTGTCACTCTACCCTTGATGGAACTACTATTGCCTGATTGTATATTGTTTGTTAAACGTAGACTTAGGCTAGAAACTTGAGTGGCACCAGTTGCAATCGCTGTGAATCCGAAAATGAACAGTAGTACAACAGAAATATATTTCGCAAATTGTTTTTGCACGTGAAGCCCTCCTTTTGGTTATTTCGGTAGTGCAGGCAACTAGGATATCATTGTTTATACCTCAATGTCAAGCTAGTCGCAATAATTAACACAATTGGCAGGTTAGCCCTTGAATTATTACCCAGTTTATGTTATTATAGTAGCATAATGCAGTATAATAAATATAGTGGAGTGAAGCTTGTACATGGACCCGGACTCGTGGCGGTTGAAAATACTATGGTTGTGGCCCCAATTACCGAAGAAGAAGATTAAGCTGTTTATTAGGTTAGGTGATCAACATCGTGAAAAAGGCAATGAGTTTCTAGCTGAATATTGTTATAAAAAGTGCATGGAATTAGCTAAGAGTATTCAAGCTGTTCATTGTTTAAAGAAAATTGCGGAGCGGTATAACGAGACATCGTCTTGATAGTCTAACATTAACTCATAGAACCTGAGAAACTTTAGAGAATGAAACTAGAGATAATGAATACATTCACAGGAGGCTGGAACCGTGGCACAATTAGAACATTCAGCCAGACGTTTTCATGTTTTAGCAGATCCTATACGTTTGCGTATACTATTATTGTTACAAGAACAAGAACGGTGTGTAGGTGAATTGTGTGAAAAATTAAAACTCAGTCAGCCCAAAATATCCTATCACCTTAAACTAATGTTAGTATCTGGATTAATTTGTCGGAGGACTGAGGGTACGTGGTGTTATTATCGTTTGACAAATGACATTGAGAGTTGGGTTCAAAAAGAGTGTTCTAGTTTACTTAAAGGAAATCTTGTTTAGTGCATACAAAAAAACGGCGGAGCATAAGCTCCCCGTTTTCTTTGTGTATACTACATGCTAGCATCTATCTGTCGTTTGTATGCGTTACTCGATCTTGGTACTCAGATTTTTTGCCAGTCGCAAAGCGGTGGAGGTAGGAAAGATACCCGGTAACTCGGCGTACACGGTTAATTTCGTGACTATCACAAACAGGGCAGACCTCGCCGAGAACACCATGATGAGCACATTTTTCGCATTCATCAATTGGGAAATTAACCCCTGCATATCCAATATCCGCTTTTGCCATAATCCGATGCATTTCCTCAAGGGCTAGCTTGTTTGAAGCTAAGGGTGCATCAACTTCAATGTAAGAGATGTGACCGGCGTCATGAAATTTGTGAAATGGCCCTTCCAATTCAATTTTTTTGACAATAGGTATACTATAATATACAGGAATATGAAATGAGTTTGAGTAAAACTCCCGATCAGTAACGCCAGCAATTTCTCCATACTCCTGCCGGTCGTAGTAGTTAAAGCGCCCTGAAAGGCCTTCTGCAGGTGTGGCATAACAGGTAACGTTAAGATTATGTTTGTTCCCCATTTGTTCACATCTACGACGAATATGTGCAACTATCTCGAGGCCTAATTGTTGGGCGTGGGTATTCTCGCCATGATGGTGACCGATTAAAGCTTTTAGGCACTCAGCTAGACCGATATATCCTATACTTAGTGTGCCGTTCTTAATTGCTTCGGCGATACTGTCCTCAGGAGAGAGATGCTCAGACCCCATATATAGATTTTGACCCATGGTAAAAGGTAGATCCTTTGCCTTCAATTTTTGTAAAATAGAATATCGATGTAGTAGTTGCTCTTCGGCAACATCTAAGAGTTCATCAAGATGAAACCAAAAGTTTAAGATATTTTTTTGATACAGGCTACCATCAGACTTAAGTGCTAGTCGGGGTAAGTTAACACTTACTGGTGCAATATTTCCTCGTCCGTCTGCGATTGCTTCTCCATGCTTATTTGCAATGACTCTCGAACGACAGCCCATGTAGGAGACTTTGTCACCATAAGGAGCATTAAAGGATGAGTCCATAAATGAAAAAGTAGGATTCATGCGTCTGCATGCAACTTCCAATGCAAGTTGATATAGATCATAATAAGGGTCCTCTGGATGAAAGTTAACTCCTGCTTTTAAGCGAAATACCACATTTGGAAAGATTGGGGTTTCGCCGCGGCCTAAACCACAGTTGAATGCCATCAGGAATTGCGCTACTAGCATTTTTTCGCGATTATTGCGTGGACATCCCATATTGATACTGGAAAAAGGAACTTGAGAGCCAGCACGAGAATGCATCGTATTTAAGTTATGAACTAACGCTTCGCAGGCTTGAAATGTCTCGCGCTCGATGCTTTCGATTTGTGCTACTTGCTCTGTTGTTAACTCTTCAGTAGGAATGCTAGCAAGGTGCTCGTAGTCCTCTGTAATAAAAACGGCTGCATCCTCAAACCGTGGATCTGATTGGCCACCAAACATATCATTTTGGTTTGATTGGAGAATAATTGCTTCTTGCGCTAGTGCTGTACTAATGCGTTTTGGACGGCGTAACCATCCGTAACCCGTGTTAAATCCGGATCTTTGCCACAGATTAGCAAAAGGAATTTGTAGACAATTAATGGTTGTTCCGTAGCTGTCTAGATCATGAATATGAATATCGGCATTGCGATGAGCTTCAGCAAGATGCTCTGGTATAACTGCATCCAAATAGAATTCCTTAAATGCTTCGCTCGCTCCTAGGAGGAGTTTTGCTGAAAAATTTGAACCTACATTTGCGTTAGCCTCTACGCCGCGATTTAAATTCCAGACAATGTCTTCAAGTTTCTTATGTAAACCTGAAGTGGCTCTGCGAACTCGACTGCGTTGTTTACGATAACTAACATAGGCATCTTTAAGTTGATCATGACCTAATTCGCCCATGGCACGGATGACCAAATCTTGGATGTTTTCGACGTGGGGCACAATATCTTGAAATAAGTCCTCAAGATAGTACTCGACTCGTCTTGTAATATCTGTTGCTATATCGGGTTGTTGACCAATATGTATGGCAGCCTTACGGATAGCGTTAGCTATCTTGTCCGAACTATAGGGTACAGAGCGTCCATCGCGTTTGATGATCTCCATTGTGTTCATCACGGTGATTGATCTTGCATTTGATTCCACCTTAAACTCCTCCTTGAATTGTCTTCAGGACTTAACTATACGAGAGGCTACCAGAAATGTCAACCCTTATATATTGGGTTGTGAATGTGAATAGCATACAATATATGGTGTTTTCTCTGGTTTATATTGATATTGGTCAGAATCAAATGAAAGGGAACGATTGAGTCATGGAGACCCAGTGTGAAAAAGGAGATGTGGACTGACACTATTAATTGCTTTGCCTCATAGGATAGAGAATCGGAGGTGAAGCTAATGATTCCGCCAATTGCCATACTTGCTAGCGGTTGGATATTTCAAGGTATCGGCGTGTTAGTTTCATACATTGCTACGAACAACATATTTCCTAAGCCGCTATCGTCGGATGAAGAACGCTTTTTACTCGAACAGAAAGCACTTGGGGACGAAGACTCACGAAATATTTTAGTGGAGCGAAATCTACGTTTAGTAGCTCATATTGTCAAAAAGTTTGATAAAAACGGAGAGGATCTAGATGATTTGATTTCCATCGGAACCATTGGATTAATCAAAGCGATCAACACATTTAATCCGACAAAAAAAACTCGTTTAGCCACGTATGCAGCTCGTTGTATTGAGAATGAGGTTCTGATGCATTATCGATCGACAAAACGCATCAAGAATGAAGTGATGCTCTTTGATCCAATTGGATCCGATCGTGAAGGAAACGAGATCAATTTGATGGACATATTTAGCACAGACAGTGATGAGGTTTATGAACGTGTAGAGTTAGAAGTCGATCAGGCCGAACTCGCAGAAAAGTTAAAGTGTTTATCGAAGCGGGAGAAAAGAGTGTTAGAACTCCGTTATGGTCTGGGCAATATTGAGCGACAAACACAACGAGAGATAAGCAAGATCATGGGGATATCTCGTTCATATGTTTCCCGCATTGAAAAACGTGCGTTAACAAAACTCCAAGAAAGCATGTGCATCGAATAAAAAGAAAGCAAAAGCTTTCTTTTTATTGTGCTGTTTTTTGCTGTGTTGTGGTATAATAAGGAAAAATCATGTGTGAGGCGGAATTATATGAAGCTACTTTGTCCTAACGAAATTATCAGTAGTATTAGCCATCTCGATTTTGAATCCTTGAAAAATCTTGGGATCAAGGGGATTCTTATGGATCTGGATAATACGTTAGTCGGTTGGGATAGCCAGCAGTTATCCGATGAGTTCAATACCTGGTTAAGGCTTGCCAAAAAGAATGAGTTTAAGCTCTGTCTAGTTTCAAACGGAGTTCCGTGTAGGGTTAGACAATTTGGCAAAGAATTAGAGATACCAGCAGTTGTTAGGGCATTGAAGCCACGGCGCCGTCCCTTTTGTCAAGCGTTACACTTGTTAAAACTGTCTTCAGATCAAGTAGTGATGGTCGGCGACCAGATTTTCACAGATGTATTTGGAGCTAACCGCTTAGGGATACGAAGTATTTTAATCGATCCACTAAGCGAGAAGGAATTACGAAGCACCCAATTCGTGCGGAAGTTAGAACGATATATGCTCCGACGATTTGTAAAAAAAGGATGGATTTCTGGTGAAGTAGTGAATAGACGAATTGGAGGATTATAATGGCAAAGTCAAGACAGTGTCGAGGATGCGGTGCTCCTTTACAATCAGAGGAAGTAGACAATAGCGGCTATTTGCCGGAGCATATTCTAAATGATCCAGGTAAAGCTTTAGTGTGTCAGCGGTGTTACCGCATTGCACATTATGGAAAGGATCAAAAAACAACAATAACGCCGGATGTTGCTTGCAATATTGTAAAATCGAGTGTGGACTGGGCTGAGGCAGTGCTACTTGTGGTTGATTTAATGGATTTTGAGGGAAGCTTGCCGCCCCAAATTGTGGAGCTGTTGCGTGGTAAGAAAGGGATTGCCCTTGTAAATAAAGGTGACTTATTGCCACCGAAAACGACAATAATCGAAGCTCGAAAGTGGGTAGAAGCACAATTAGGACATCATGGGTTGTCGTTGCATACCCGTGTGATTAGCGGTATTAGTGGTTTAGGTATAAGAGACTTAGTTGCAGAAATCTTAAAGCAACCTTATGAGCGCTGGGTTGTAGTGGGTGCAACGAGTGTGGGGAAATCAACACTGATTAGTACCATGCTTCATCAACAAGAACGGACAGCAGGTGGGGTTCCAACGATTGCCAAATTCCCTGGAACAACGGTAGAAAAATTACAATGGAAAATTAGCAATAAAGTGACTCTCATGGATACACCTGGCATTGTTCCAGAAAATCGCTTAAGTGATCGAGTCTGTGTTGACTGTGCGCGCAAACTTGTCCCCGCTAGAGCCATTAATGTCAAAGTGTACGAATTGGCGGAGCATCAAGGGTTGGTAATTCCAGGTCTAGCAGCGGTAAAAGTTGAGGGTAGCGCAATGGTGATCCTCGGTTTTACTGCATCAGAGGTTAGTTGGCAAAGAGCTAATCACAATAAATTCGAGTATTGGTTAGGTAAGCGTTGTGCAGACTGTCCGCAAAGTGAGTGGATAACACACGAAGTAACAATTCCTAGCCACCATGATCTCGCTATCCATGGATTAGGATGGATTTCGGTACGTAGGACAGAAGTCACTTGTGCCCTTACAATTCCAGCTAATGTGGCCTTTAGTGTACGCCCGAATTTAGTCGGCGCAAGAAAAAAGCGGTAATCTTTGAATAGGATATTCTCTCTCTGTTTATACTGGAAACTACCAGATATTTAAAGGAGAGAGAGTTATGCAATCATATGTGTATCAACGGCAAATTCCCTATACAAAGAAGAATTTATTAGTAGCAATTAAGTCGGTCGTGCGCGAAATACGTGATTTATATCCAGAGTTA